>NZ_JABXWD010000383.1 GCF_019173545.1 Candidatus Magnetobacterium casense
TTCGCAGGAATGACAGTTACAGGCGTTTTCCAAGTGTGTCATTCCTGGCTTGACCAGGAATCCATGATGCATAAAAGCGTAGTTACCATGAAATATAAAGAGGATACATCAAATCGATATCTGCTATAAATAAAAATCTGCAATAGCTATTGACAACACTGATAGTTCTTTTATATAATCTTTAATAGTTAAAGGAACGTGATTCCTTATATTAAACAGAAAGTGGGGGTAGGGAATTGTATGCTTTAGGTACTCACCTTTTGGTTGAATTGAGAGATTGTAACACGAGCAAATTAATGGATTTGCAGGAAGTAACAGATGCAATGGTAGGCGCGGCAAAGGAAGCAAGGGCAACGGTAGTGGATGTGTCCTTCCACGAGTTTAATCCCTTCGGGATAAGCGGGATGGTTATAATCGCAGAATCTCACCTTTCTATTCACACATGGCCGGAGTACAGGTATGCGGCAGTGGATATCTTCACCTGTGGAGACATCATTGATCCCGGTACGGCGGCCAGTTATCTAATCAAGAGGTTTGACTCAAGAAATCCCTCTATTGTCGAAATGAAACGGGGGATAATCTCCCACGATAACGTCAAGCTTCCACACAAGGTATGTTTAGATGATGTTCGTCTTACAGTCAACGCATAGGGCAATGCCAATGTCAGGGATGGCAGAGAGGCTAACTTGTCAGATACCGGGCATTGGGGCCTTGCAGCTTACGGCTTGGACACTGTCTGTGGCAAAGCTGTATCTTTTTATAAAGACACTAAGGCTTTAAACAAAGCCGGCGCTCCCCCGGCCAGCACACTCTAGGGTAGTTCCACCGTTTGTTTCCCTGTCACCGATTACCTCCTGGCCAGTCGCTTAAATCACCTCTGTAAACACACACTCACCACTGACCTCTTCAGCCATGCAGACCCTGTTGCGTCCTTCATGTTTTGCACGGTAGAGGGCCGCATCTGCTGCCTGTAATACTATGCTAGTGTCAGCCCCGTGAACCGGTAAGACCGCCACCCCCATCGATAACGTTATGGTGCCAAGGGACTGCTGCTTATACATGACGTGCATGTGACAGGCGGCCTCTCTTATCTGCTCTGCCCGCTGCATGGTCACCTCAGCGGAGGCCTCGGGCATGATGATGGTAAACTCCTCCCCTCCATACCTGCAAGCTATGTCTCCACCGCGAATTTGTTTGGTAAGAAACATGCCCAACTCACAAAGCAGCTTGTCTCCGCCATCGTGTCCAAAGGTGTCGTTGAACTGTTTGAAGTGGTCTATGTCTATCATTATTATCCCAATGGGCGTGTACTTACGCATGGAACGCTGCCACTCCAGCTCAAGCGATTCCTTCATGTAGCGACGGTTAAACAGTCCCGTAAGCGGGTCACGCATGGACATGTTTCTGAGCGATTCCTGGAGCTTGAGGTTGATTATCGCCAGGCCACATCCCTCTGCCAACCTCATGGCCAATTGTTCCTTTTCTGTGAACCAATCCTGTTCGTATGACTTCCCTTTCAATGAATCAAGCAACAGGTGCAGCATCCCTATCGTCTCACCCTTGGCCATGATGGGCGTACAGATGTAGGGAATACCCTTCTCCCTCACATGTTGACAGGCAATATCCCTGGCCTCATCAACCATGATATGTACATGGCCACGCCTCAGCCCCCAACACTCGTTCTGTGTGATCACAAGCTCCTGGGGTGGGGGATTGCCCCAAACGGATATGCCCTCAAGCAGGTTCCGCGATGAGTTATAGATGTAAAGCGCACCCCTGTCACGAGGAAACAACTGCGACACCGTGTTTGTTATAACAACGCTGGCCTCCTCAACACAGTTACAGGCCTGAAACAACTCGCTCATCCTGCTAAACAACCCGCTCTCCAACTCGCGCAACTCCAGCAGCCTTGCCTTGGTCTTAAGTTCCACATTGCTCTTTTGCATCTCAATGCCGTAGGTCAGCAGTTTTTCGCTATGGTCTTTCAGCTCTGTAACCATAGTGTTAAACGCTGCCGACATTCGTCCCATTTCGTCCTTTGAGCGAACGTCTATGTTTATATCAAGGTTGCCCTTGCCCACTTCGCTGAAGCCGTGTGACAAGGTCTCCAGCGGCCTTGTCATCCGCCGTGCGAAGATATATATAGTGACCAAACCCGCAATAGCAAACAGGACAGAGACTATTGCCATTCTGGTTCTTAGTTGTCTGACAGGCGCAAAGGCCACTTTCGATGGTATGTTCATAATTAACGTCCAATTGTTTCCTTTAAAGTCCCCGTATCCACGTTCACGATTAAAGGCCAATATCTCCTCATCTGCGCCATCGGAATGCCGATGCCTGGCACTGCCACTGTTTTTGCCCGATAACAACATAGGTTTGGCAAATCCCCATTCAGGCGATGTCTCTTTCAGTATACCTTTTGCATTATCGCTGGAATACAAGAGTATCCCTTCACTATTGACCAGGTCTACCGCCATCTTTACGTTATTGTCATGATCACCAGTAGCCTTCTTGACTATATCATCCAGGACAGCGAGGGACAGTCTTAAGACGAGTACACCCAAAGAAGCGCCATCCCTGTCCTTGACATAGGTCACAAACCTGATCACGTTATCACTTAAGGTACTTGAGAAACTTACGTCTACAAGAACGTCTGTCCCCTCTTTTAGTTGTGTCCAGTATCCCCTAAGTGGATACTGTTGTCCGATATCCTTACCGAACGTATCGGCAATGCGTACCCTTTCTGGTGTAAAAAACGACAGCGATAAGTAGGATCCATAGTTACTCTGGTATGACTTTAGTCTTTCTGTAATTTGCTCGGGGGTTGATTGTCTCGATGCAATTATCGGGTCTCTTGCTATGTTTTTTACGTCTACGTATTTTTCGTAGAGCATCATGTCGATCTTGTCCACGGCGTGGAACGTATAAGTTTCAAGCGTTGCCCTGATCTGCCTGTCCAATATGTCAACGGTCGTACTCTGCCCTATATACATCGCTACGGTCAGAAACACTATGCCTATGCCTGAGAAAAATAAAATTAACTTTGTCGATAGTCTCATATCATTTCTCTTCCTCACTATAGAGTTTTTTATGACACTATCTATGATAGCATA
>NZ_JABXWD010000384.1 GCF_019173545.1 Candidatus Magnetobacterium casense
TTTGATTCTATTGCTCTTTGATTCATATATAACAGTCTATCACTTCTTGATCTATTTTGCAATAATTATTTTTCTGCTGCCCCTCTACCATGCTTTTTAAAGAGGATACAATTCATCACAAAATTTGGGAATTTCGGCAGTAATATAGGTCAATTTATCTCTCCAAGTGGCATTTCAATTAATAAAAACGGAGATATCTACGTCATTGATTCAGGTAACAGTCGCATCCATGTTTTTACCATGCAGACATCCACCCCCGATACACCAATCCCAACCGCCCCCGACAAGGCCGTTATCGTCGCAGGCAGCGGCCCTGACGTAAGACCACGCCTGTGGGACGAAATCAGCCTCAACGCCAACTACGCCTACCGGGCGCTGAACTACCAGGGCTTTGCAAAAGACGCCATCTCCTACCTGAGCTACGACACGGAACTTGACCTCGACAACAACGGCATAGCAGACGACGTAGACGGAAAGCCGACGAACTCCAACCTGAAAAAAGCGCTGACGGAGTGGGCACCAGGGGCAAAGGATGTGGTGGTCTACCTGATGGGGCACGGCGGCAGCGAAAAATTCAGGATCGGAGAGACGGAGACCCTGAGCGCCTCAGAGCTTGGCCAATGGCTGGACACCCTCCAGGGCAAGATCAGCGGAAAACTGACCGTGGTGTATGAGGCCTGCGAGTCAGGGAGCTTTCTGTCATATCTGAGGTCGGCATCGGGAAAGAATCGCATTGTGTTTACGAGCATATCATCGGGGCAGTACGCAAATTTCCTGAGCGGCGGGGAGATTTCATTCTCCTACCCGTTTTGGAATGGGGTTAGTAGCGGTGAGAGTGTCTATGACAGTTATGTTGCAGGCAAGACGATTATCGACTCCGAGCATTGGAAACAGACGCCTCTGCTTGACGACAACGGCAATGGCATAGGCTCAGATTCAACAGACGGGACGGTTGCAAAGGCGTATACGATAGGACTTGGTCTTAAACACGCAGCGGAACTACCGACAATCGACACGGTATCGGTATCGATAAACGGCAGCTTCGGTATAATCCGGGCGGAGGGTGTTACATCCAGCTCAACTGTACAGCGTGTGTGGGCGGTGATACGCCGACCTGACTTCACCCCCGGCTCAACCAGCACCCCGATTACCTCCATGCCCACGGTTGAAAACTTTTAAGTGCGGGGCCAGGGAATTACGAGGGCACGTACAATAGTTTTGACGTCAACGGCCTGTACTCCATCGCCGTATACGTAACAGACGGCAAAGGCACCTTGGGCATACCCAGGACGACAATCGTCACAAGAACCGGCGGGCTGACATCTGCGCCAAAGCCCTCAATCACGGCAAACGGCTCCAGTGACACGGTTGATCTCAAGACCACGGACAAACTGACGGTCACGATAGGGCTTGATGCCGGTGGTAGCGTCGGGGGTAACGCCGACTGGTGGATATCCGCAAACACGCCTTTTGGGGCATATTACTACGACGTCATAAGCGGGGCCTGGACGTGGAAGGCTGCCAAGGTCGATAACATACCGGTGACATACATGGGGCCGCTGTTTAGCTTTGAGGGTTTTTCACCGCTGATTGACGTGGCCGGACTTCCCGTGGGGACGTACAGCCTGAACTTTCAGGTGGATACGACTATGAACGGTACAAAGGATGGCTCTGTTTATTCATCTGCGGTTACGGTAAACGTCAGCCAGTAGGGAAGAGAGAAGGGGGGACTCTGTTTCCCCTCAGTTGGAAATCTGCCATATCATGAAACTTCTGCTGTACTGATCCTCAAAGTGCAGCTCCCCATTTGAGGACGTCTTCTTCAAATGGGGATACCTATCTCCAACCAAAAACTCACAAGGCCATCAGACAGGGCTGTTTCCGTCCTGGCAAAAAGATTGCAATAACCTTGACAATTGGGTTTGTATATTTTTAAAATAAAGTGAAAGGAGGTGCATATAAGCTATGCTGAAAAGGTCAATCATAACAGGCACGGTGCTTGCGCTGATGTTGGGGATGCTGCTTATGCCGGTTGTTCCGGCAGCGGAGGCGTTTCCACCACCGCCGGCGTGGGGACCGCCGGGGCCAATGTATGTTGGACCGCCGGGACCGCCTGACTTTGGTCCACCAGCTCCACCGCCACACTGGGGACCACCGGCACCTGCATATGTTGAGCCACCCGGCCCTCCGGCGTGGGGACCTCCGCCGCCTTATCCGGGCGTGGGAGTCAAGATATCGCTGCCGGTACCGATCATATGGGGCCACTTCCATTTCCGTCCATAACGCCCCGCAACGTGGCATGTACCAGAACGATGAGGAGGTTGCTGCCTCTCTGATCTGAGCGGGGGCAGGAAAGGAGCGCAGATGGGGGTACAGGTTAGGGCAGTGCTAACGGCAACGGGTGTGGTAAGTGCCGTGGGTGACAGTGCCACAACGGTGTGGGAGGCGTTGTTGGCTGCAAAATCGGGTATCGGCCCAATAACGGGGTTCGATGCAAGCACCTTTGCATGTAGCACTGCCGCCGAGGTAAGGTCTTCGGCATTGCAGCAGTTGGGGATCAACCCCAAGGAAACCCGTATTATGAATACACACTCCTTCATGCTGATGAAGTGTGCGATAGAGGCTTATGAGAGGGGGGGGATCGGGTTGAGCGGCTTTCCCCCCGAAAAGATCGGTTTTTATGCAGGCCTAGGGATGGTTGACTATGAGGTACCGCAGATACTGCCCGCAGTTGTCAAGTCCCTAAAGCCCGATGGTAAGCCCGATGGTAAGGTTGATTACAGGGCTTTCTATACAGGCGCTTACAGGGAGATATACCCCTTGTGGCCGTTGTCGATGTTAAACAACATAGCACTGTCTCAGGCGGCCATAAGGTTGCAGATAAAGGGCGAAAACATAGTGTTCTCACCACATGCCGACTCCGGCGCTCAGGCATTGATCGAGGCAGTCAGGGCCGTGACAGAGGGCAAGGTCGCAGCCGTAGTGGCAGGAGGGGTCAGCGAAAAGGTCAATCCATCGAGCATTGCGCGGGGGCTTAACATGGGCTATTTGAGTTGCGGTACGCTGTCTCCGTTTGGTGCAGGTCGCAGCGGG
>NZ_JABXWD010000385.1 GCF_019173545.1 Candidatus Magnetobacterium casense
GTACCACAATCAACCGTGGTTGCAAGGATTTAAGCCACTTTTATACCTGTGTAATATGGCATTGTTGCTATGCGTGAGCAACGTGACCACGTTTGAATGGAGTGCTACCGCTGGTTCCTTGCTCACCTTCTTTCTTTTTTTTAAGGACGAACTATATACTCTCCAGAACTTCATGAGTGCTTAGTGCCTCTTCCGCCGCAGACTGACGGGCTGCCCCCCTTGCAACCTCAGCCCTGCCCTGCCCGATGACGGTGGAGAGGTAGCCGATCAACTGACTGATCCCTTCGTTTGATGCGGCAGATATCTTAAACAACGGTATGGCGGATTGTTCACAGTACGCCGTCAGCAGGTCGAGTCTGTGTCCCTGACGTGCGATGTCGAGCTTGGTTGCAATGACGGTCTGTGGCTTGGCTGCCAGGTCGGTGTTGTGCATGGAGAGTTCCCTGTTTGTCTGTATAAGAGCCTCGACGGGGTCAAGTTCGATGTCGTCACTGACGTCAACCAGGTGCAGGAGCATAAATGTGCGCTCGGCATGTCTGAGAAACTGCAAACCAAGTCCTGCCCCCAAGTGTGCGTTTTCTATGATGCCGGGGATATCGGCCACCGTAAAGCTGGTGTAGTCCTTCATCTTGACAACCCCGAGGTTTGGCACCAGGGTAGTAAATGGATAATCGGCAATCTTGGGTCTGGCCGATGAGATGCTTGCCAAGAGGGTTGACTTTCCGGCATTTGGCATCCCGATGAGGCCAACGTCTGCCAGGAGCTTCAGTTCGAGTATAAGGTATGCCTCCTGACCATCCTCGCCCGGTTGGGCGAACTTGGGCGATTGAAAGGTCGATGTCTTAAAGTGGGCATTGCCCTTGCCGCCGCGTCCACCGTGCAGGACAACGACCTCCATGGCGTCCTCGGTGAGGTCTGCGATGACCTGCCCGGAGGTCTGGTCCCTGATGACAGTGCCCACGGGAACCCTTATGACAAGGTTGGGGGCATCTTTGCCGTGCATGTCCTTGCCCATGCCGTGGCCGCCGTTTTTGGCCTGATAGTGTTTCCTGTACCTGTGATCAAGGAGGGTGTTTAACTGACTGTCGGCCCGAAAGACGATATCTCCTCCTACGCCCCCATCCCCTCCGTTTGGTCCGCCCCAGGGGATATACTTCTCGCGTCTGAAACTGACACATCCCCTGCCTCCATGACCAGCCTTGGCGTATATGGTTACATAATCAACAAATTTCATAATCAACAAAGCAAAAAAAGCGGCACGTCAAAACGCCCGCTCTTTTGTGATAGCCTCCCTTTATGGCCTCCCACAAATCCCTACCGGTGTCACAACTGCCACCGTTGGCTTTGTGGCGCCGCACAGCGCGTGAGTGTTATTTGTGCCGGATTACTATGCAGTTACCGGATATACGCTGATCTTCTGTCTGGTTCTGTCCTTTCTCTCAAAGGTGACCACTCCGGCGATCATGGAAAACAAGGTGTCATCTGAACCGATGCCAACGTTCTCACCCGGATGAAACTTGGTCCCGCGCTGTCTGACCAAGATGTTGCCGGCCTTTACCACCTGACCGCCATATTTTTTGACTCCCAACCGCTTGGATTGACTGTCTCTGCCATTTCTTGTACTGCCAACGCCTTTCTTATGAGCCATTGCTACCTCCCACTATTTCATCTATCTTAAGTATAGTGAAGCCCTGCCGATGTGTCCTGTACTTTCTGTGAGCCTTCCGGGGTTTCATTTTAAATATTTCTATTTTCCTGGTGCGTCCATTTGACAGTACCTGTCCCTTTACCGTGGCGCCGGATACATAGGGAGCACCAACTGTCACCTTGCTGTTGTCAGAGATCGCCAGCACCTTATCTATCACTACCTGGTGTCCGACCTCAAACCCTTCCTTCGGACCCAACTTTCCAACCTTGACCCTGTCCTCAGGTGATACCTTGTACTGCTTGCCACCTGTCTCTATAATTGCGAACACCTAATCTATACCTCCTGAATCTTTGCTTAATAGTTATATTCTATATAAAGCCGGTACCCATTGTCAACCTGTTGAGTTTTTAATTTTTCCGAAATATGAAGGACTACCCAGGCAGGTAACTGTAATCCATCAACTGCTCAAAAGTGTAGGGGCAGGTCTCAGGTAATTGCTTGGCGTTAATCTTTGTTTCAACTTCAAACAGGCGTTTGGCCGTTATAAATTCCTCATTATGTTAACATTATCCATATGACTATTGTCAAGGGGGCGGGGGTCGAAGGAAATTTTTATTGACCGGTTTTTGTGGTATAATAACCAAAATGATGCAACGGGATAAGATAAGCAGACGGAGTTTCCTCAAGCAGGTTGGTGGCACGACGGTTGCCGTAAGCAGCTTGTTTGGCTTTGACTGGTGGCGTAAGAACAACTCCAGGCCGACGGAGATAAAAAAGATTCCTACGCAGTGTCACGGTTGTGGCGCAAACCGTTGCGGAATCTACGTCTACGTAAAAGACAATCGCATATGGAAGGTGGAGGGCAATCCCAAGACACACAACAACGGCGGCTCCGTCTGTCCCCGCGGACACGGATACATACACGAACTGTACTCGCCTGCTCGCCTGAGACAACCTCTAAAGCGAACCGACAACGGCACGTATGAGCCAATCACGTGGGAGCAGGCCTTTAAAGAGATATCGGTGCAGTTAAACCTAATAATCATGGAGCACGGGCCGCAGTCAGTCTTTTGGTTGCAGTATCCGATGGCCAATGCCGCGCTGTCGTTTCGATTCATGCACGCCCTTGGTTCACCCAACACCTGTTCGCACGGCTCGACTTGTTACACGGCACGCAATGCCGGATTTAACGCAACATATGGCGGCCTCCCCGACAGCGATATACAACACTGTCAGTATCTCATAATCGTGGGCAGAAACCCAGCCGGCGGTATCAAACTATATCAAATGAAAGAACTTACCCTGGCAAAGGACAGGGGCGCCAAAATCGTCGTCGTAGACCCCAGACACAGCGAAACTGCCGTGATCGCTAACGAATGGTTGTCCGTCAAACCCGGCACCGATCTGGCCTTTCTCCTTGCCC
>NZ_JABXWD010000386.1 GCF_019173545.1 Candidatus Magnetobacterium casense
TTGATTCTATTGCTCTTTGATTCATATATAACAGTCTATCACTTCTTGATCTATTTTGCAATAATTATTTTTCTGCTGCCCCTCTACCATGCTTTTTAAAGAGGATACCTGAAAATGTTGATTGCGTATCTGAAATCGCACCGGGATAATCAAACCGGGGTAAGAACATCCCCATATGAGGATAGTTTTCCCAAATGGGGAGCTTTTATCGGTAACATAAGAGGCAAGACCGCTTTGTATTGCGCTGTTTGCCCCTGGCAAGAAACTTGCTACCAACTAATAATAATAGCACTGTGAAGCATCATGACTGGGATTAAACGAATGACAACAAACTTTGCTATTGACAAGAGTAAAAATTTATGATACAATCCGCTAATCCATATTAGGACGATATTAAAACTTATTCTAAATTAAAAGGAGGTGAATACATGAAAAAGTTAACAGCAATGATGCTGGTAGTCTCTCTCTTTGTGACAGTAACCGTGCTTATCGCATCTGATAAGATATCCGGTAAGGTGAAGAGCGTTGTAAAGAAAGGTGATGCAGTCGAAAGCGTAGTGGTATCCGATAAGAAGTCTGGTAAGGACGTCACCGTAACCTGCGGCGCCGGTGAGTGTGAGGTGAAGACCCCCGTATCGGAAGGCACAGAGATTACCGTACAGGAAAAGGATGGAAAGAAAACCATCAGAAAAGCAGTAGCCGGGTGCTAATCCCTCCCGTGGATGAAACACTTATTGGTATAGTTGATTATTCAGAACAGGAAGTCCCGGGAAGGTATGGTTGGAATATACCCTTAGGGGTGTTTCACACCATACCTTCCTGTTTTTCTTTGCGTACCATAGCGGGAGACCATAGCGAGAAATTAACAGAGATGCAGCCACCACCCACCTGCACATAAAAAAAATACTACCACTGACCCTTCTGGATGTATCTGTATATCTGTGACCTTGACTTTCGGAACAACTCGGCAATCTCCACCACGGGCACCCTGGCGTAGAGCATGACGGCAATAGCACGGAGTTTTATGTCCTTGATCTGTCTGATTTTGCTGATGTTGATCTTGTTATGTCCAACCAGGGCTTCCCTTATTTCCACCAGTACTTCGTTGTAGTCTTTTGTCAGTCTTTCGTCTTCGTATTGTAGGGTAGCCTCAAATGACGATTCCTCACGTTTGAGTATTTCTTCCACGTAGATGCAGGCTTCGTTGCATCTGATGTAGTTTCTGCATCTGTGACAGGAGTGCTTGGAGCGACTAGTCGCCTGGCAACGACGCCGCCTCGTTGTGTCAGTGTTGCCTGTGCGTCCCGCTGCCAAAGGACGTCGGCGACCCCCTGTCAGAGCACCCTTGCTGCCCCCTGCAGGGACTAAAATGTCAGCGTCCACTACCTGCCTCCTGTGGTGTCCTTTATGCCGGGGGTCGCTGACCCCTTGCACCGGCCAACCGCTGCACTCTGTGCGGTATGCCGCTGTGGGGTCAGCGACCCCTGGCTCAATGACAACAACCCCCTTCTAAGGATGAGCACCTTGCCCATCTCACTTATGCGCAGGACAACGCTCGTCCCGGTAAACTCACTGACGGCGTTAAAACTCCTCTCCACCTCTCCAAGACCGTAATTGCTGATAATGATAAGTGGCAGATTGTTGATATAACGTCTGTTTATTATAGAGTACATGGTCTTCACCGACCACCCGGTAACCTTTTCGGCCATAAAGTCATCCATGACCACAAGGGGCGCACTACAGTACTTGTCATAGATGTCTCCCTCGGAGAGGTCGGGGGTATTAAACGTCTTTCGGATATCTGCGAGCATGTCCGATACGATGGTAAAGATGGGATAACGTGGCTCTATGGGGGCCTCCGAGTAACAGTCCCGGAAGGAGGGGGTGAGCGTCCGGATATAAGCCTTTAAGATGGCCGCTGCCAGATAAGTTTTTCCCGTTGCGGGTGGCCCAAAGATATACAGTCCTCCGGATGCTTGTTGTTGCGTGGGGGGGACGTCGGGGTCGGCGACCCCCGGCTCAATCCCTGACTGAGGGCCGTCACCGCAATGCAGCCACTGCAAGACTCCCTGTACTACCTCTGCAACCTCCCGATTCACCGAAGAGATATCCGCCGTCAGATACCTCTGCGGCACCCCACAGTTCCTTAATACGCTGTCCATGCGTCCGTTTATCCTCTCCCGCCACTTCCGCACAATGGCCTCCTGATGTAGCATCGTAAGCGATACCTTGCAGTTGTGACACACATCAGAAACCTCAATCCACCGCAATGTAAGCGGATTAAACCACCCCGCATCCTCCCGTCCACAACGACTACACTTATGTGCATCACCCCTGATGCCCTCAAACAGACGCACGATATCATCCCAGAAGACCTCCGTCCTGTACCTGAGGGCCTCCTGGCGTGCCTGTTCAGGATTGTTCGCTAACAAGTCCGATATATAGGTGAGCGTATGGGTCTGCTTCTGCAACTGTGTTGTTTTCGCCACGGGGGCGAGTTTCCGCTCGTTTCCGACCGACGGCGACCCCTGAGTTATTGCCATCTGAGTCGGGATGGCATTGCGCATGGTATGTTTGCTCTGCATCGTTGCTATTGTCCTCCTTCTTGTTCTTTTTTGCTGTTGGGCGATTATTGGGGGCGGTGCCCTCTGGCATATAGTTGTCCGAAGATCGTTCAGACGTCTTTCTTGTATTAGCTCTGTTTGTATAGCCGCTAGTATTTTGATACTTTTCCCAGTTACTTATAAATATAACTGAACCCATAGCATTGCTTGTAACATTAATAATGCCATTTTGTTCGAGCCATCTCAGCACGCTTCCGATGGTTTTTTTTGATGGTATACGCTCGATTCCTCGTTCGTAGTGGGCAACGCCTCTGGCTATGATATCGTAACTTGTCACCACCATTCCTGGAGATACCCACATGCCCAGCCCGCGGTTGGTGGGCACACACTCGGTCTTCCATCTTGCCTTCTGACGCAGGTAATAAAAGATGCGATGATACAACGGTGGCATATGCCACACCAGGCTGTCTAACTCCCTACGCCATGCCAATGTAAAGCCTCG
>NZ_JABXWD010000387.1 GCF_019173545.1 Candidatus Magnetobacterium casense
CTCCGGTTCACGGCCCTTAAACCAGGGCGATGCCTTGATGAAATCCCATTGCCCGGGCAAATGATGCACAAACCATGGCTGCCCCACGTAGACAGCCTCCGGGTGAGATTGAATGTAGCTCTCCATGCGAATCAGCCAATCGCTGCTGACAATGTGAGCATCATCGTCGAACCACACCACCCAGTCAGACGGACTATGCTCAGGTCCCTTGCACTCGCTGAACAGCTCGCGCATGACCTTATACTTTGGCACGTTCTCGGGGCTGTGATAAACCCTGAGGCTGCACCCGCACGTATCGACGATCTTACGAGATGCAGGACTCAGCGTATTGCACCAAAGTCGTATGTCCACACTGTTGCCAAAACGCTCCAACGACCCCAACAAGCGTCGATGTAAAAGAGGGTAGTCGCCATACAACAAGGCATACACCTTCACGTTCCCCAACACACCCACGAAAGCTCTCCTACAAAGGCGGCAGATTAGTCCCAGGCACCCCTCTGGCGCCTGACCGGATTCTTGCTTGAGTAAGATCGTAATCGTCGTGAGTTAGCTCGCCAGCTTTCACGCGCGATTTCTGATACGTGCTCTCCATTTGATTGAGCAGCTTTCGCGCCATGGAAAGCAGTTGCCACTGCTGATTCAACGTAAGCTGATTGAAAATCACCTTTTCCTCAATGAACGGCTCACCGCGATCAATGTGAACGCCATTCAACGTGACTTCCTTGTTGCCAAGCAGCTCGGCCGTAAAACTGATGATGACCACAACAACCTCCTTTATAAACATGTAGGCAAACGCAACAACCCCTGATTAAGCGAATGCATGATGAGGGCCTTGATGTAAGTCGGTCCAAACTGGCTTTTCAACTCGGCATTCCGATTTTGCCCAGGAGGCGATATTTCGCTCAACCCCTTGGGTAACTTAGGCGCCAAAAACCGCACGTCAAACTTGTAGCACTCAAGATCGGGCGTCTCTGGATCCGGCACGGTCGAAAAAACAAATTCTCGTTCCTGATCCCAATCACTGCCATCGTACGTGCAGTAAATCGGCTGTCCGTTGTGCTTCATGAGCACGCGAGGCTTGACATAGATCTTTTTGTAAGGCATGGCAACGAATCATCCTTTTGGGATAGGCCCAGAACCTATCAACCGCTTGGTGTCATACGAGTAATCCGCCGTGCCGATCTCAATGAACTCGCACAGCTCATTAACAACCCAAAATCGGTGAGCTGTCATCGGAGGCAACACAACTTTACAACCAGTTTCAATCAGTAATACCTCGGGCTCGTGGAAATCTCCAACGCTCAACACCGTCTGCCTCAGGTTGCCTAACAAATTACCAAGGCCAGAAATAAGCTGACGCAGTTCCAAGTACAAATTACCACGCTGTATGAAAAACGTCTCATGCTTAACCCGATGGTAATGCAGAGAACTCGCATACGCACAGGGCAAAACGGTTAAAATCTTGCCGCAATAGTTAACCTCCACGTTATTGACTAAAATCGTTTCATAGCCCCATAACTTTGTGACAATCGTTGAAGATCCTTGAGTCTCAACCATCTGAGTATCAACCTCCCCTGCAAAAGTTCAGTTGCCTCTCGTATCCGTCACACCTTCATTGATGCGCTCACATAACGCATCAATCTCAACAGCCGACAAAGGAGTCACGTACCTGAAATGATCAGGAGACGTTGTCTTGGCCAATTCAACATCAGGCACTCTGTTCTGCCAATAACGTAATGCTGCCAGCACCGTAGCCAACTCCTGATCATTGAAATAGGCATAAAACACGCTGGCCGCGATGTTACGCGCAGCTACCTCATCCCATGCCAAATCCGGCAGTTCTGCCGCCACCACAGGCGGAAAAATCGCCGGCTCAGTAATGCTTTGGACTTCAGACGAGCTAACGGAAACGTCTATGTGCTTCAACACCCGATGAAGGGCCAGCTCAAGAGACGAAAGTACAGCATGAACTTTAGGCCAACGGCCAAGAACTTCAGCGGTATCGCAAATATCGCGCAACCCATTTGTAACCTTGAGCCGCCATTCCTCCCACTTGCCACTCATTACGTTAATCCTCCCACTCGTTAAAACCAACGTTAGAACATCGAACTCCCAATGTCCTCCTTATTCAAAGGCCGGTCCCTGGAATGGCCAGTTTTCTCGTCTACCTCCGCGGCATGCTCAAGTTTATTGCTCGAAACATGCTCCCGCAGACACCCGGTAAAGAAAACCAGCAGCAACAACACCAACAAACCAATCTTCCCTACGAGCGTCTTCATCGTCTCCTCCTCCTACGTAAGCCTGTCGAAAAGCGGATCTTGACACGAGCCAAATGCTAAACTTGCAAATTTCCTGTAGTCCGGATTGTCTAACACAAGAACGGCATCGTCAAAGAGGACGCCCCGATCAAATCCAGCGCTGTCGGTAGCATGAAGTGTCGGGAAAAGGATACATGATCTAACTGCACCCCCACGAGTCATGTATGTCAATCCAGACACAAACCTCGTAGACTCCTTGAGGCTAGGTCTCAAAGAAATCAGCAACGTACGTTGCTCCTCTGTTAAATGCTTCGGATTACTGAACCCCATGGATGTCTCCGTAGATTTCTCCCGGTAATGCTGTACTAGACTATCGAGTTCGTCTGGTGACATGCCGGCAACCCACTCTACGATTTCCTCTTTATAACCCTTAATGAGCCCCATCTCAATCTCCTGTTACTCTGAACTTCTCAGTCGTTCATCCCAACAACACGCATCACCAATCCAACGTTCCTGGTGCAGATGTGCCGTCTTCGAGGGAACACGCTTACCGCAAAGATGACACACAACCGTGTTGGCTGGATCATTCAAATCTTTGAGCGAATTCTCATCAACAGGCTCATTCACAGGATCATAGTCCAACATGTCCTTGATGGAGTTGTCCGATAGAGTCTGACGGATGTCTATCGAATTCTCGTCAACAGGCTCACTCACAGGAGCATCGTCAAGCAGATCAATCAAAGACGAAGGAGCGCACACAACCTCACGTACGGCATCATCGTGAGTATGTAACTCAGCTACAGCCT
>NZ_JABXWD010000388.1 GCF_019173545.1 Candidatus Magnetobacterium casense
CTTACCCTTTATATGCTTCCCCTCAAAAACAGCAGATATTAAATGGAACATGTCAAGCCTTACCATAGGCGGGATTGCTAATCTTACCCACTCACTTTGAGAAAGAGCCCCTCCAGCTCCTCTACGGATGCAGACGCCTTTAACAACCCCTTGAACCTCTCCAATGCCTCTATGGTTCCAAGCCCCCTGACACGCCCCATAAGGGCAGTCCCTCTGTCTCCGTACTTAACCTCAAGCACCATCTCTATCCCCTCAAGCAACCCTTCGATCTTTCCCTTGCGTTGTCCCTCAATAAATGAATACTCTATCGCACCCCTTTCATCCTGCAATCGTATCTGCCAATAATCATAGATTTCAAGCTCGTCTTTACTCCAGAGCATCATGGTCGCTATGTTGTAGGCCGCTTGTATCTCATCAAAGTCCGCACACTTTGGTATCATCTCCAGGGAAACAGCGTTTTTGATGAAATATATCCATTTATCTACTACGCTCTCTAATTCATCCTCAGTCTTCTTAAACTTTGGCAACTCTATAAAATTGAACTCAAAATCTGTCAACTCCTGTTTGAGAGTTCTAGTGTTTAATATCATATGCTTTGTGATATAACTATCACCCTCAAAGATATCAAAATCCACTATGCCTATATATATCACCTGATTTAAAGTAGGATAATCGTCACCCTTCACCAACTGGGCAACATAGGCCTTACTCGTATAGTACAGCACACGCTTTTCAAAGCCGCGCCTCTTTTGAAGCTGTATCTCTACTATGAACGTTACGCCACGCTTATCCACCGCCCGTATATCAAGGATAGTCTCTTTCAGGAGCGTTATCTGTGGTGTCTGATACGGATTCAGAATCGACAAGTCGCCTATTTCTCTGTCTCCACTGAGGTCTAATACCGCATTTAAAAACGATATGAGTATCCCCTTACTGGCTTCATTACCAAATATCTTCCTAAACGCTATGTCGCTCCTTACATCTACAAACTGCATTCTTTATGATAACGTAAACTTGTGTAATTATGCAATCAATGCAAGACTGCATTGACGGTTATGGCAATGCAAAATGGGGTCAAGGGGGCTGGCCCCCGTTCTGAAGGGGGGCGGCTCCGCCCCTTTCTTTTTTTCTTCTCTTCCTTACGTATAAAATTAATTATGAACCGGTATTGATGAGTTTACCTATCTCTGAGACGTTGAGCAAAAACGACACACTGCCATCGGGCATAATGGCGCTTCCCGAGAGGATTGTTATGTGGGCAAACATGCGCAACAACGGCTTGATAACCAGGCTGATCGGCTCCTCGATCTCCTCGACCTCCAGACCAAAGTCCCCACTCTGACAGTGCAACAACACCACGTGACACTGCCTTCTTGCCCAAAACGCCTCAGATTGATAGTCCTCTGTGTCCCCCCCGATGACCTGCTCAAGGCGCAACAGAGGCACCAGACGCTGACGCACACGCACCATAAGACGGTGCATCTTACGTTGCACGTTAGAGCGGACATCATCGTCGTAAAACGACAGCAACTCCACGATGTCGGCCTGCGACAACGCAAACCGCTGCTTGGCAGTGCGCACCAGCAGAACCGGCACTATTGCCATTGCCTGCGGGATGCGGATACTGAAAAGCGTCCCCTCATCTGCCGTGCTGAGGATCGAAATCGTGCCGCCAACCTTTTCGACCTCCCGTTTGACCACATCCATGCCCATCCCCCGACCGGATATCTTGCTTATGCGCTGGGCAGTGGAAAATCCAGGCTCCATGATGAACCTAAAGACCTCGCTGTCACCGATGCCCTCGGCCTGCTGAGGCGTGAGCAGACCAAGCTCCACGGCCTTTGCCCTGGTGCGGTTGACATCGATGCCGGCGCCATCGTCAGCGACGTCGATAAATATCTGGCCATGCCTCTGCCCTGCCGAAAGCTCTATCTTGCCCAACGGTGGTTTCCCCTTGGCCTGTCGTATCCCTGGGGGTTCAATCCCGTGGTCTGCGGCATTGCGGATCAGGTGCCCAAGGATGTCCTTAATCGACAACAGGACGCTGCGATCGACCTCCGTGTCCTCACCGCTCATATGCAGATAAATCTTCTTGCCGGATTCCACGGAAAGGTCTCTCACCAGGCGATGATATGTCTCCCAGATGCGCCCAATTGGCTGAAGACGGTACCTAATAACCTCATCCTGCAGGGTGTGCAGGTGTTGTTCCATCTCCTCAAGGCCCTGCAGTGACATCCCATGATTGCGCGTGATAGCGTATCTCAGTTGGTTAAACGTGACAACCATCTCACCGACGATGTTCATCAAGCCATCAAGGCGCTTGATGGGCAGGTGTATGGTTTCGATGTTGAGCGGCGTGGCATCCGTCCTGCTGCTGCACTCATCGTCGATGTCATCTGGTTGGGTCAAATCGAGCGTGACACCGGCCTTTGTCTGAAGGCTTTGTAGCCTGTCAATCTGCGTACTGAAGTCAACGTCCCCCTCCTGGCCGGTCTTTTCGATACCCTGCAGCGCACCTCTGACGACGTCCACAACCGCCAGCAGCGTACTGCCCGTCTCACGTGTCATCGACAGCTCCCCCTGGCGGATCATCTGCAGGACGTTCTCCGCACAGTGGGTCAGCTCCTCAAGCCCAACGAAACCCATCATCCGACAATTGCCCTTGATGGTGTGCATACAGCGAAAGACCGTGTTGAGCAGCTCCTTGTTTGCAGGACTGTCCTCCAGCTTTAGCAGGTAGCGCTCTATCTGATCAAGGGATTCACCGTTTTCAGACATAAACTCCTGCAAGAGTGCATTTTGGGTCTCTTCGTTAAACATGCCGTCTTTATTGTATCACATGTTAATTATCATAAGAAAGGATATATTTTAGTCATTTATTATCTCTATACTTTTGCACTTTTTTATTAACTGGCTTTTTATGCTGTTTTTGAAAATGGATTCCCGTTCCCTGTTCAAGCCAGGGACATGTTTCACGGGAATGACAAGAAATGGTATTTTGCGCCCATCTGTGCCTGCCCCTGACTCGAACAGGGGTCATTCCTGCGTAAGC
>NZ_JABXWD010000389.1 GCF_019173545.1 Candidatus Magnetobacterium casense
CGCTAACGCTTCACCCATCCTACATAAATTACCATAGTTATAGCTGTCTCTGTAGTGGCAAGGCGCGCCATGCCACTACACGGTTAAAAGTTGCCGAAGGCCTAATTTAAAGGTAGTCCCCCTGGTTTCTCCGGGGGATTTTTGCTTCATGCTATCCTGAAACCTGCTTAAATAAAATATTTTTACGATATTATGACGGAAAAAGAACGACTGCTTGGTGTCTTACGTGGTAAATTGGTTGACAGACCGCCTGTTATTTGCCCCGGCGGGATGATGACTATGGCAAGCAGAGAGGTTATGGTACAGACAGCCTGCCGCTGGCCGGAGGTACATCGAGATGCAGAAAAGATGGCAACGCTTTCTCTTGCCATGCACAGGCAGACGGGGTTTGAAAACCTGGGCATTCCTTTCTGCATGACCGTTGAGGCCGAGGCCATGGGCGGAGAGGTAGAAGATGGTGATGAGGTCACAGAACCCAGGATCATTCAGTATCCGCTTCAATCAGTAGCGGAGTGGAGGAATTTAAAAGAACCCGATCCGAACAAAAGTGGACGCCTCCCCACAATCCTTGAATGCACAAGAATCTTACGGCAGAAAACATCCGATGTGCCGGTAATTGGTAATCTGGTTGGTCCGTTGAGCCTTGCTACCTCTCTCATAGAGGCAATGACACTCTTTAAGGCGCTGAGCAGAGAACCCGCAGAAGTACACGGCATGCTTGGTTTTTTAACCGATAACAGTATTCAATATGGCACTGCCCTGATAAACAGCGGCGCCGATGTCATCGTAATATCGGATCCCTCTGCAACCGGGGAAATATTAGGTCCCAGGATGTTTCGAGAGTTTGCGCTTCCGTACCTAAACAAGATGATAACCCGTATACACGCTCTCGATATACCGGTAATAGTGCACATATGCGGAAACATACGGTCTCTCTACGAACCTCTTGAAGGATTAGCGTCTGAAGGCATAAGTGTTGATTCGAAAGTAAATATAAGAGATGCAAGGAATGCCCTTTACGGAAAGAAACTCATGGGAAATGTATGCACCAGACTTTTACAGAAAGGCAGTATTGCTGCAATACAAAAGGTTTCCCGGGAGCTTTTAGAATGTGGTACTGATATCCTCGCTCCGGCATGCGGTCTGAGCGCTCATACCCCTGTCAGTCATATAAAGGCTATGACCCAAATGGTAAAGGCAGAGGCATAATGCAGAGTGCAAGAATCACCTTTTATCCTTCAAAGATTACGGGAACAGTGCCGAAAGGAATCACCGTCCTGGAAGCAGCCGGACGTCTTGGTATTGACATGGAAGGGCCTTGTGGCGGTACGGGCAAGTGCGGGAAAGACCTGGTACAGGTGAGGACAAATAAAACCCTTGATACGGTACTTGCCTGCAAGACACGGATAGAGTCCGACCTGGAGGTAATCGTACCGTTCCTTGAAAGAAAAACCCTGAAGACGGTTGAATGTTTTTTTTCAGACGGTATGAGGACAAAGACCGTCAATTCCTGTGTCAAAAAAGAAGTCATCCCAGGTGACAGGGATATTTGTTCGACAAAGGTATATGTGAACAATGCACTCGTTTCAGTAGAGGACGGCAATACCAGGGCGCAATCCTATGGAGTAGCGTTGGATATTGGTACGACAACGCTGGTAGCCGCTTTGATCAACCTTAACAGCGGTGAAATAGCAGGCAGCTCTGGCATGCTCAATCCTCTCGTGACCTATGGGCACGATGTCATGTCTCGGATAAAGTACTCCGCTTCGCAAAAAGACGGTCTTTTAAAGATGCACCGGGAACTCATATCTGCCGTTAATCTTTTGGTAAATCTTTTATCTTCTGAAAGGGGGATAAGAAAGGAGAATATTTATCAGGTTGCAGGGGCCGGCAATACCACAATGCAGCATATATTTGCAAATAAGGAGATAAAGGGGATTGGTGAATATCCTTATAAGCCGGAAACCCTTGATGTTTTTACAACAACGGCCATGGAACTCTCTCTTGATGTTAACGGATATGCCCCGGTAACAACCTTTCCATGCATTTCTGCGTATGTTGGCGGGGACATTGTTTCCGGTCTTATCGCCGTTGACCCTCAGTGTACAGAGTTACCGGCCATTTTTCTGGACATAGGCACCAACGGAGAGATGGTTCTTTTGCTGAACGGCAGGATGGTGGCCACCTCCACCGCAGCAGGACCCTGCTTCGAAGGGATGACCATAAGTTCCGGTATGAGGGCGGGAGAAGGTGCAATCGAACGTGTAAACCTTGGAGAAGAGTTGTCTGTGGAAGTCATTGGCAATTGTCCGCCGCAAGGTATCTGTGGAAGCGGACTATTGGATATCGTTTCAGAACTGTTGCGGGTTGGATTGATAAACTCAAGGGGACGGTTGCAAGGCAAAGAGGGGAAAGAAATACCTGAAAAATATAAAAAGTATTTATGTGAGAGGGATGGGAAGCGGCATTTTCAATTATCGGATGGCGTGTCACTATCACAGGAGGATATACGGCAGGTTCAGCTGGCAAAGGCGGCCATACGGTCAGGGGTGGAAATTTTGCTTGCCGCATGCGATATAAAACCGGAGGATGTTAAAACGGTTATCATTGCAGGGGCATTTGGTTATCATCTGAAGCAGGAAAGTCTTTTCCGGACGGGTTTCTTGCCGGAGTTAAGAAATGCAAGATTGCTGTATGTGGGAAATTCAAGTTTGGAGGGGGCGGTGAGGCTGCTTTTGGATAAAGAGTTGATACGTGAATCAGTCCGTATTGCCGGAAACGCCCAGGTTGTGGAGCTGTCTCAAATTCCTGGGTTTGAAGACATCTTTGTGAGAGAGATGCACTTCTCAAAAAGTGTATAGAAAAGCCAGAATATCGAAAGGGATCGAATCTTAAGAAATAAATATTAATATTTTCTATTGCGTTATGATAGTAATTTCTTACCAATTATTGTAGAGTAAAACACTGGCGTAGTAGCTACAGGCTGAAGTTAGTGTTCCCCGTTTCTCTCCGTTTCCTCTGAGAGTGTCACAATATCTCAACCATACCCT
>NZ_JABXWD010000039.1 GCF_019173545.1 Candidatus Magnetobacterium casense
GGCCTTAAGGTTGGCGATGTGGTGACGGTGGATAAGTTCGCCCCCGGAGAAAAGGTAAAGCTCTCAGGTATATCAAAAGGTAAGGGTTTTCAGGGGGTAATGAAACGACACAACTACGCCGGAGGTCCGGCCACTCACGGGTCGATGTTCAACAGGGCGCCCGGCTCTATCGGAGCAAGTTCGTTTCCCTCAAGGGTATGGAAAAATAAGGGGATGCCCGGTCATATGGGCTGTGAAAGAGTGTCGGTGAAAAACGTAACGATCTTTGACGTTAAACCCGACCAAAACCTCCTTATAGTCAAGGGGATGGTGCCTGGAGCAACAGGCAATATTATAGAGATCACAAGGCAAAATTAGGCATTTAATTTTATGATAGGTAAGGGTTATGATAGAGGCTGAGATCAGAGACGTTGACAACAATATTGTAGATAGAGTACAACTGCCACAAGAGATATTCGGTCTGGAAGTACGACAGGATATCCTGCAGAGCGCCGTTGTAAACTACCTTGCAAACCAGAGGCAGGGCACACACGCAACCAAAACCAGAGGACTGGTCAGGGGCGGTGGCCGCAAGCCGTGGAAACAAAAACATACAGGCAGGGCAAGGCATGGCAGTAACAGGTCCCCCCTGTGGAAGGGCGGAGGAACTATATTTGGACCACAGCCGCGCGATTACTCGTTCAAACTCAACAAGCAATTCAAGAGGCTGGCGCTAAATACGGCTCTTTCGGCAAAACTCTCCGAAGGCAAACTCCTGGTCATCAACGCACTCCAGGTAGAAAAAGTCAGCACAAAGGGCATTGTGGGCATACTGGGAAAGCTGGGCATCGAGCAGCAACGGGTATTGATAGTCCTGCCGCCGGCCAGGCAACCAGGTGCGGATGCCACAGTAGACGGCTCGGTGTTGGATAATAACAGGCGTGTGGTGCTGTCGGCCAGAAATATATACGGCGTAAGGGTTATCAATGTTACCGACATTAACACGTATGGGATACTGGCCCACGACTATGTCCTGATGACAAAGGACTCGTTGTCGCTTTTTAGTGCAACCAAGGGGGGAACCAACTGATGAATAACCTGCATTCAGTTATCAAGAGACCGCTCTTTACAGAGAAAGGCACGTTTCTAAAAGATAACGAAAATAAACTCTATGTAGAGGTTGACCTCAAGACAAATAAGATAGAGATCAAGAAGGCCTTCGAGGAAAAGTTCAAGGTGAAGGTGGAGAAGGTTGCAATAACCATGAGACCCTCTAAGTGGAAGAAATTTGGCAAGTCAATCGGTAAGACGAGAAAGCTGAAAAAGGCAATAATCACCCTCAAAGAGGGCGAGAAACTAGACTTTATTGAAGGTGTATAAATGGGAATAAGACGCTATAGGCCAACGTCGGCAGGCAGACGGTTTCAAACCGTGTCGGATTTCGCCAACATCACGGCGGAACAACCACATAAACCCCTGGTGGTGGGCATGCGCAAAAGCGGCGGCAGAAACAACCAGGGCAGAGTGACCTCATGGCAACGAGGTGGAGGAGTCAGACGACTCTACCGAATCATCGACTTTAAAAGAGACAAGCTTGGGGTACAGGCCAAGGTTGAAACCATAGAGTATGACCCCAACAGGTCATCCCGGATAGCGCTCCTAAAGTACATAGACGGACACAGAAGCTATATAATCGCCCCGGAAGGACTCAAGGTCAACGACTCCGTGACCTCCGGCCCCGGTTCCGATATAAAGGTCGGTAACGCACTGCCGCTGAAAGAGATACCCCTGGGTAGCATTATCCATAACGTGGAACTGAAACCCGGCCAGGGAGGCAAACTGGTACGCGGCGCCGGTACCCAGGCTCAACTAATAGCCAAGGACCCCAAATATGCCCAGGTAAAACTGTCATCAGGTGTTGTGCGCCTGATCCCGATCACGTGCATGGCCACCATAGGACAGGTAAGTAACGCCGAACACGAAAATATATCAATCGGTAAGGCAGGCAGAAATCGCTGGAAAGGCAAAAAGCCTCACGTCAGAGGCGTCGTGATGAATCCCATCGACCATCCGCTAGGCGGAGGCGAGGGCAGGAGTTCTGGTGGCAGGCCGCCGTGTTCACCGTGGGGTAAACCCGAGGGCGTTAAGACCAGAAAGAACCAACGAACAGAGAAGTATATTGTAAAGAAAAGAAAATAAGGGAGTAAAATATGCCTAGATCGATAAAGAAGGGCCCGTTTGTTGACGAGAAACTCAAAAAGAAAGTAGATAAACTGGTGGCCGCAGGAGAGAAGAAGATAATAAAGACGTGGTCAAGGAGATCAACGTTAGTGCCGGATTTCATTGGATATACGTTTGCCGTTCACAACGGGCATAAGTTCATTCCTGTGTACGTGACAGAAAATATGATAGGCCACAAGCTGGGTGAATTTTCGCCAACGCGCACCTTCAGAGGACACGCGGGCAGCGACAAAGGCTCCGGTAAGGGAAAATAAACACACATGCCAAGACAGCACTGAAATAGGGAGAGCTTAAATGAATGCAAAGGCGATATTAAAGTACGCCCGGATTACACCGCGTAAGGCGAGACGGGTTACGGACTTGATAAAAGGTAAAAAGGCAAAGGAAGCAGCGGTTCTGCTGAGTTTTATGCCCTACCGCGGTGCGGCAATGGTGGCCAAGCTACTGAAGTCCGCAATGGCAAATGCGGGGCAGAAAAATGTCGCAGACCCCGACGAACTCAACGTATCCTTGGCATACGTAGACCAAGGACCAACGATGAAACGTATAATGCCACGGGCTATGGGCAGAGCAAACGTAATCAAGAAACGAACAAGCCATATCACAGTGGTCTTGTCAGACTAACGGAGGTGATTTTTGGGTCAAAAGACACATCCAACGGGTAACAGACTTGGTATAAACAAGACGTGGGACTCCCGTTGGTACCTGAAGGTAGGTTATGCCAAACAGTTACACGAAGACCTTTATTTAAAGAAATATATCAAGGAAAAGCTGTACCACTCAGGGATCAGCAGGGTCGAAATCGAACGGGCCGGACAAAAACTAAAGATTATAATCTATACGGCCAGACCGGGTATCATAATAGGTAAGAAAGGCGCAGAGGTAGAAAATCTCAAGAAGTCAATAGAACTTGTGATCGGTAAACAGGTCAGCATAGATATCAAGGAAATCAGAAAACCTGAACTGGATGCCCAACTTGTGGCCGAAAACATAGCGATGCAGATAGAAAAACGCGTGGCCTACAGACGGGCAATGAAAAAATCCGTGCTGTCGTCGCTGAGATTCGGCGCCCAAGGTGTTAAGATAGCGTGTTCCGGGCGACTGTCCGGCGCCGAAATAGCCAGGGCCGAGTGGTATAAAGAAGGACGTGTCCCTCTGCATACCTTCCGCGCAGATATAGACTACGGATTCGCCGAGTCAAAAACGACCTATGGAATAATCGGCGTAAAGGTCTGGATATACAAGGGCGACGTACTGCCCGAATCCAAAGGCCCCGCGTAGAGAACCACACGTACACAGTACCGTAAGCTCGCATAAGGTGAGAAGAAGGTGAGCATAAGGAGTAAAAAGCTATGTTGATGCCCAAGAAGATAAAGTTCAGAAAGGCAATGAAGGGAAACATGAATTGCAAGGCCGCCAGAGGCGTAGATATATCCTTCGGTGACTACGGCCTCCGCGCATTGGAGCCAGGATGGATATCAAGCAGACAGATAGAGTCTGCCAGGGTGGCCATCACCAGGTACGCCAAAAGAGGCTGCAAACTGTGGATACGCGTCTTCCCCGATAAGCCTATAACCAAAAAACCCGCTGAAACAAGAATGGGTAAAGGTAAGGGTAACCCCGAATACTGGGTGGCCGTGGTCAGACCCGGTAAGGTCATGTACGAACTGTCAGGAGTCTCCGAAGAAGTGGCCAAAGAAGCCCTGCGACTGGCGTCGTATAAACTGCCCATTGCCACAAAGTTCGTTAAAAGAGAGGAGGCTGTCATTTGAAACCAGCAAAACTCAGAGAACTAACCACACAAGAGTTGAGGCAAAAAGAAGACGACCTCAGAAGAGAGCTGTTTAACCTTCGCTTTCAGGCCGCCAGGGGCGATATCCAAAACCCCAAACGGATTAAAACGATAAAGAAAGACATCGCCAGAGTGCTGACAATCATAACGCAACAGGCTATGACACCAACAACCCCAATCGGGCAGGCTGCAACAACAGCACAAAAGCTGAAAAGCCAATGAGGAAATACTAAGTGAGGAAGGACGATGCCTAAAAAGGTTTACACAGGAGAGGTTATTAGTGACGCCATGGACAAGACGGTGACGGTGGCCGTCTCACGGCTGTATCAGCACCCGCTGTACAAAAAAACCGTGAAAAAAACCATGAAACTAAAAGTCCACGACGAAAATAACCAGAGCAAGGTCGGCGATAAGGTGCAGATCAGAGAATCAAGACCACTGAGTAAGACAAAACGATGGGTGTTAATAAACCCCGCAAGGAAGGAGCACGAGGGTGATACAGGTTGAAAGCATACTCGATGTGGCAGATAACTCCGGCGCAAAAAAAGTTATGTGCATAAAGGTGCTGGGCGGCTATAAGAAACGCTACGCACGACTGGGCGACATTATAGTGGTCAGCGTCAAGGAGGCCCTGCCCGAAGGCGCAGTGAAAAAAGGCGTAGTGGCAAAGGCCGTCGTCGTCAGAACCGTCAAGGAAACCAGACGCGCTGACGGTACTTATATACGTTTCCAACAAAACGCCGTGGTACTCATAAACGCCCAGGGCGAACCGGTGGGTACAAGGATCTTTGGCCCCGTGGCCAGGGAACTGAGATGGAAGGAATTTACCAAGATTATATCGCTTGCACCCGAGGTGCTGTGACCACAAGTGATGTTTCATTTAGGAGAGGCTAAGAGATGGGATTAAGCATTAAGAAAGAAGATACAGTGGTTGTCCTCACGGGCAGCGAAGCCGGTAAAAAAGGCAGGGTCATACGCGTGATCCCAAAAAAGGCATGCGCTATCGTGGAAAACACCAACATGATAAAGAAACACATGAAGCCCAATAAACAATACAAACAGGGCGGTATAATCGAAAAGGAAGCCCCTATAGACCTGTCCAAGCTGATGCTGATCTGCCCCCGTTGCAGCAAGCCAACTCGCATAGGGAACCAAATCCTTGACGGCGGAAAAAAAATCCGCCTGTGCAAAAAGTGTAAGGAGGTAATTGACTAGAAACTATGGCAACCCGACTCAAAGAAAAGTATAAAACGGAGATCATCCCGGCACTCAAAAAAGGCTTCTCCTATAAAAACGTGATGCAGGTGCCAAAGCTCCAGAAGATAGTCCTCAACGTAGGCCTCGGCGAAGCCGTGCAGGATATAAAACTCCTCGACGCAGCACAAAAAGAACTGGAGATGATCTCAGGGCAGAAGTCAATCGTCACCAAGGCCAAGAAATCCATAGCCGGCTTTAAACTGCGCAAGGGTATGCCAATAGGATGCTGCGTGACCCTCAGAGGCGAAAAAATGTACGAATTCCTCGACAGATTCATAAGCGTGTCCCTGCCAAGAATCCGCGACTTCAAGGGCATCAGCGGAAAGTCCTTCGACGGCAGAGGCAACTACTCCGTAGGCATCAGAGAACAGTACATATTCCCCGAAATAGACTACGATAAGGTCACCATGGTCCACGGCCTCAACGTGGTCATCTGCACAACCGCAAACACGGATAAAGAAGGTAAGGCTCTCCTGAAAGAATTGGGTATGCCCTTTAGAGAAACATAATCAACATGATGAAAAAAAACGCTAACTGAGGTGATATGGCAAAAACGTGCATGATAGAGAAGGCCAAGAGGCCTCCAAAGTTCAAGGTAAGGGCATACAACAGGTGCCACCTGTGTGGAAGGCCAAGGGGGTTTTTACGTAAGTTTGACCTCTGTAGAATATGTTTCAGAAAACTGTCGTTGCAGGGTAACATCCCTGGTGTGACGAAGTCAAGCTGGTAGAGGTGAATTTATGATGACCGATCCAATTGCTGATATGCTGACCAGGATGAGAAACGCAATCTTGATAAAGGCAGAAAAAGTTGATATCCCCGCATCAAGAATCAAGCTGGAGATTGCAAAACTCCTCAAGGAAGAAGGCTTTATCAGAGCGTACAAGATATTGAAAGACAAGAAACAGGGCGTCTTAAGAGTATCTCTTAAGTACATAGACAATAAGAGCATCATAACGGGTCTCAAACGCATCAGTAAGCCCGGCAGACGGATGTATACCGGCTACAATGAAGTTCCAAACGTTATGGGAGGAGTAGGTATCGTGGTGCTGACCACGCCCAAGGGCGTGATAACTGACAGCATGTGCAGGAGAGACAAGGTTGGCGGCGAGGTGTTGGCTTACGTCTGGTAAGATTATTGATAGGCGTCCGGGTGACTGGTGGCCGTGGTGGCCGGATGGTGGTCAGTGGTGGCAGGCTGGTGGCCGGATGACATGTGCAACATCGCTGGTGTCAGCGGTGAGCGGTCAGTGCATGGGCGCCAACGTGAGGTTGGTGCCAGGACTTGCATAGGGCACTTGCAATTATGCCGGAGGATTGCACACAATAAAGTTACATGATAATAAGATTGTGCCAAAAATTATTAAGACAATTAAGAGGTGAGGCTGACGATGTCGAGAATTGGTAAAAAGCCGATAGAACTCCCTAAGGGTGTGACGGTGACGGTGACAGACTCCGAGGTGCGAGTCAAAGGTGGTAAGGGCGAGTTGAACTGGCGTGCCCCGAATGTGTTGAAAATAGAGGTGGAGGCATCTCAACTGAAGGTACAACGACAGGGCGAATCCGCCTCGGAACGTGCCCTGCACGGACTGACAAGAACCCTGATATACAATATGTGCGTGGGCGTGTCGGAGGGCTTTAAACGGGATATGGAACTGACAGGCGTTGGCTACAGGGCCTTCGTCAACGGAGATAAACTGGAATTTGCCGTAGGATACTCACACCCGGTGGTCTATCCACTGCCGGAAGGTATCACAGCCGAGGTCGATAAGAAACAAACCAAACTAACCCTCTTCGGTATAGATAAGCAACTGCTGGGCCAGGTGGCCGCCAATATACGCTCCATCAGACCACCGGACGCCTACAAAGGCAAAGGGATCAGGTATGCAAATGAAAAGATCAAACTAAAACCAGGCAAGACTGGTTCAAAGTAGTGTGCGACCTGATAAAGAAGTATAAATTAATGAAGCCTGAATTAATGAAGCCCAAATTAAAGTGAGGATGTACGACAGTGAAAAACGAAAAGCTATACCTGCGGCAAAAACGACATGACAGAGTCCGCAAAAAGGTTGAAGGTACCCCGCAAAGACCACGCCTGTCGGTCTACAAGAGCCTCAACCACATGTATGCCCAGTTGATAAACGACACCGAAGGCTTGACCCTCGTCTGCGCCTCCACGCTCGAAAAGCCCCTGCGAACCGAAACGGGCCATAAGGGTAACGTGGTCGCAGCCAAAAAGGTCGGAACGTTGATTGCACAAAAAGCAAAGGAAAAAGGTATAACCAAGGTCGTCTTCGACAAAGGCGGTTTCAAGTACCACGGTAGGGTTAAGGCGCTGGCCGACGCAGCCAGAGAATCAGGACTAGAGTTTTAGCAGATACTGGATTAATCAGATATATAAGGAGGTAAGTTGGGACGGATCGATTATTCTGAGTTAACCCTTCAGGAGAAGGTGGTTTTCATAAATCGTGTGGCAAAGGTGGTCAAGGGCGGACGGAGATTCTCCTTCAGTGCGCTGGTGGTGGTTGGCAACGGCGAGGGCATTGTTGGCATCGGTAAAGGCAAGGCCAACGAAGTGCCCGAGGCAATCAAAAAGGCAATAGAAAAAGCAAAAAAATCGCTCTTCCAGTTCCCCCTCAGAGACGGAACTATCCCACACCGGATAACGGGCCACTACGGCTCCGGCGTGGTGGTGCTAAACCCCGGCAGAGAGGGAACCGGCCTGATAGCCGGAGGCCCCGTGCGTGCAGTACTCGAAGTATCGGGCGTCCACAATATCGTGGCCAAATCAATCGGAAGCACAAACGCATTCAACGCCGTACGGGCAACCCTCAACGGCCTGACGCTGCTTAAAAACCCCGAACTGGTCATGAAGCAAAGAGGCAAAACAGACGACAACAAGGAGTCCGGTAAATGAAGATAAAAGTAACTCTGATACGCAGCTATGCCGGTAAGACCGAAAAAATGAGAAAGGTCCTCCAGGCCCTCGGGTTGCGCAAGATCGGTATGACCGTGCTGCATGGCAAAAACCCCGCAATAAACGGAATGCTCCACAAGGTCTCCCACCTCGTCCGCGTAGAGGAAGCGGTTGAAACAACACCATAACACACACTCTCTCTCAACGCACACGACCGCAGGGGCATGGGGCAGACGGGATACGCAGGCCAACGCAATATCCGGCCTACGCATACACCGCAACGGTGGAGCGCACAACATCGCATGCCCCAATGATAAAGAATAAAGCAAAGATAGGAGGTCTATAGCAATGAAACTAAATGAACTGAAGCCTGCCGATGGTAGCACCAAAAAGGTCAAAAGGGTCGGGCGAGGCTGTGGCTCCGGACACGGAAAGACGTCATGCAAGGGACACAAGGGACAGAAGGCACGCGCCGGAAGCGGTAAAGGCCCCGGCTTTGAAGGCGGTCAGATGCCTCTGCAACGTCGCTTGCCCAAACGGGGGTTCAAGAACTATCCATTCAGTGTGCAATACGCCATCGTCAACCTCGACGATATAGACGCAATTGAGGGTGAAACTGAAATAACCCCGGAGTTGCTGGTTAAAAAGGGCATTGTTAAGAAATTGCTCTGCGGTCTCAAGGTGCTGGGCGATGGTCAACTGCAAAAACCTCTGACGGTGAAGGCAAACAAATTCAGTAAGACTGCCCTGGATAAGATAACCACCTCAGGGGGTAAAGCAGTGGTACTGGAATAGAGGTGTATGTTGGCATTCTTAGATAGCTTTCAAAACATACTTAAAATAGAAGAACTTAAAAAACGACTGTTTTTTACGTTCGCCCTGCTGACCGTCTACAGGATAGGCGCCCATATACCCACCCCCGGTATAAGCGGAGAACAGTTAAGTAAGTTCCTCACGACACACGGTGGCGCCCTGATGGGATTCTTCGATATGTTCTCAGGCGGTGCGCTGTCGCGTGTGACTATCTTTGCCCTGGGCATAATGCCCTACATCAGCGCATCCATCATCCTGCAACTGTTGACCGTCGTAGTACCGGCCATCGGTAAGCTGGCGAAAGAGGGCGAAGAAGGACGCAAAAAAATAACTCAGTACACCAGATACGGTACCATATTGATAAGCGCCATCCAGGGCTTTGGTATCGCCGTAGGTCTCGAAACCATGGCGGAAGGCCAGTTCATACTCAACCCCGGCTGGGGCTTCAGATTCACTACAATGATTACCCTCACGGCAGGCACTGCCTTTATCATGTGGCTGGGCGAACAGATAACCGAACGTGGCATCGGCAACGGTATATCGCTGATCATCTTCGCAGGCATTGTGGCACAACTGCCCAACGCTATCATCGATACAATCAGACTCCTCAAAGCCGGCGAATTACCCATAATCGTCTTGCTCATCATCATAGTCATGATGGTGGCCGTTGTGGCCGGGATAATCTACATGGAACGAGGACAACGAAAGCTCCCCGTGCAGTACGCCAAACGAGTCGTCGGTAAACGTATGTATGGCGGACAAAGCTCACATCTGCCATTAAAAATCAATACCGCCGGCGTTATCCCACCGATATTTGCGTCGTCCATTATAATGTTCCCGGCAACCATCGCCGGATTCATAGCGGTACCGTGGGTGCAGGCCTTCGCAAAACAACTCACACCAGGGTCGTTTGTGCATGACGTGATCTATGTGATAATGATAATCTTCTTCTGCTACTTCTATACGGCTATCGTGTTTAATCCCGTTGACATAGCAGATAACATCAAAAAACAGGGCGGCTATATCCCCGGTGTCCGACCAGGAAAAAATACCTCGGACTACATATTCAGGGTGCTGTCACGGCTGACCTTTGTCGGGGCCATCTACCTCTCTGTGGTGTGTGTGTTGCCAAGTATACTGATAAGTAAGTTTAATGTGCCGTTCTACTTCGGAGGTACCTCCCTGCTGATAGTTGTAGGAGTGGCGCTGGATACCGTCTCTCAGATAGAGTCACATCTGTTGACAAGGTCGTATGACGGCCTGCTAAAAAAAGGCCGAATCAAAGGCAGAAGATGATAGGACAACAGAGTTGCGAAAACCGGGATTTGACAGACCAGGGCTGAGTAAATCAAGGCAAAAGACTTCTGTGATAATACTAAAGTCCGATGACGAAATAAAAAAAATAGCCCTGGCATCCAAAATAGTAGCCGAAATACTAAGGCTGCTTGAGACCATGATAAAACCGGGCGTGACAACAAAGGAAGTTGAACAGTACGTGGAAAAGATCATAAAAGAAAGAAACGGCGTGCCTGCCTTTAAAGGCTACAAGGGATATCCCTCAAGCCTATGCACGTCTATAAACCACGAGGTAGTCCACGGGATACCATCCAAGAAAAGGGTGCTCAAAGATGGCGATATCATCAGCATAGATGTGGGCGTTGTCTACAGAGGCTTCATCGGAGATGCCGCCAGAACCTATCCGGTTGGCAACGTCAGCGAGGCAACAAAGAGACTGCTCAGGGTCGCAGAGGACTCCCTGTATAAGGGAATAGAAAAGGCCTGCCAAAATAACAGAGTCTCCGATATCTCCCACGCAATCCAAAACTACGTGGAAAAAAACGGCTACTCCGTAGTGCGTAACTTCGTCGGACATGGCGTGGGTAAATCCCTGCACGAAGAACCACAGATTCCCAACTATGGACAACCAAATAAAGGCCCGCTACTGAGAAAAGGTATGGTGCTCGCAATAGAACCTATGGTCAATGCCGGCACAAGCGACGTTGTCATAATGAACGACGGCTGGACCGCTGTGACCACCGATGGTATGCCCTCGGCTCACTTCGAACACACCGTAGTCGTTACCGATGATAAACCACAGATATTGACTAGACTATAAACTACATACAAGAGACTGGATTAACGATGGTAAAAGAAGAAAACATAGAAGTTCAGGGCGCCATACTGGAAGCCCTGCCCAATGCAATGTTCAAAGTGGAGCTGGATAACAAACAGGTGATAACCGCCTATGTCTCCGGTAAAATGAGGATACACTACATAAAAATCCTCCCCGGCGATAAGGTCCTGGTCGAACTGTCCCCCTACGACTTGACAAAGGGACGAATCACATACAGATACAAGTAAACCGTATATGAAACTATCATCTGGGATGTTAAAGAATATTAAAATATATGGAGGAGTACGATGAAGGTACGTGCATCAATAAAACCAATTTGCTCAAAGTGCAAGATGATAAAACGCAAGGGTGTGTTGAGGGTAATATGCGATAACCCCAAACACAAACAGAGGCAGGGCTAAGAAGGAGAACTATGGCAAGAATAGCAGGTGTAGATTTACCTAAGAAAGAGCGAGTGGAGATCGGACTGACCCGCATCTTTGGAATCGGACGATCAACCTCTAAAAAAATACTGACGGAGGCCTCCGTCAACCCCAATATCCGCGTCAATGACCTCAGCAATGAGGACATCGCAAAGATAAGAGGTATCATAGACCGAGACCTCAAGGTCGAAGGAGACCTCCGCAAAGAGGTCTCCACGAGCATTAAAAGACTAACCGATATAGGGTGCTACAGAGGCGTCAGACATAAGACAGGACTGCCCGTCCGCGGCCAGAGAACCAAGACAAACGCACGCACCAGAAGAGGACCATCCAAGGGTGTAGTCAAGAAAAAGGGAGGTAAATAATGCCGCCAAGGAAACGTAAGGGGCCAAAAAAAGAAAAACGCAGAATAGCAAGCGGTGTTGCACATGTACAAACAACCTTCAACAACACCCTGGTGACCATTAGCGACCAGACAGGCAACGTGCTGGCGTGGTCAAGTGCTGGCAGCCTCGGCTTTAAAGGCTCACGCAAGGGTACCCCCTATGCAGCCCAAATGGCGGCAGAGGCTACCGCTAAAAAGGCTATCGATATGGGTATGAAACAAATAGACGTCTACGTCAAAGGCCCCGGCGCCGGCAGAGAGTCCGCCATCCGGGCCATACAGGCAGCAGGCCTGGATATCAACATCATCAAGGACGTAACCCCCGTGCCGCACAACGGCTGTAAACCCCCAAAAAGGAGGCGCGTGTAGGATATGGCAAGATACAGAGAATCGTTGTGCAGATTATGCCGCAGAGATGGCGAAAAACTCTTCCTCAAAGGACAACGCTGCCTGACCGATAAGTGCTCCATCGAAAGAAGAAAGTACGGCCCCGGACAACACGGACAGAGACGCGCAAAACTCTCCGACTTCGCTATCCAACTCAAGGAAAAACAAAAGGTCAGAAGAATCTACGGCGTCATGGAAGGACAGTTCAGAAAATATTTCGCCCAGGCAGACAGAAAAAAAGGTGTAACCGGAGAGATGCTCCTGCAGTTTCTCGAACTCAGGCTCGACAACATCGTTCACAGAATGGGCTTTGCCGCCAACAGAAATCAGGCCAGACAACTCGTAGGACATGGCCACTTCCGCGTCAATGGCGTAAAGGTAAACATACCCTCCTACCGCCTCAAGGCCGGTGACAAGGTGGGGGTTGTGGAGGCCAGTAAGACCATTGCCTCCATCCAGGAAAGCGTATCGCGTCTCACACACGCCGGTGTCCCACGATGGCTTGAACTCGATGCCAACGCTATGGAGGGTAAGGTGCTGCACATCCCCTCAAGAGATGATATCCCTATTGAAGTGAAGGAGCAGTTAATAGTTGAGTTTTATTCCAGATAATCTAACGGAGGCTTTTTTATGTTGCCTGATATAAGTAGCTTTCAGTTGCCGGAAAACGTTTGTGTCGAAGAGGAAACGTTTTCAAGCACATATTGCAAGCTCATAGCAGAACCACTAGAACGAGGCTATGGTGTGACCCTGGGCAATGCACTGCGAAGGGTCCTGCTGTCTTCCATTGAGGGAGCTGCTATTACCTCGATAAAAATAGATGGTGTCTTCCACGAATTCTCTACCATAAAGGGTGTAAAAGAGGATGTCGTTGAGGTTATCCTCAACCTCAAAAAAATCAGACTCTCCATCCCAGACAACGATATGCTTACCGCCTTTATAGACGTAAAAGACAAAGACGTTGTAACGGCCTCCGATATCGTCGGACAGGGCGCCGTGATTGGTATTCTAAACCCTGATGCACACATAGCAACCCTTGACACAGGGGCCGACTTCAAGGCTGAACTGACCATCCGAAAAGGAAGAGGTTATGTCCCCGCCGAAGAACTCAAAAGCTCCAACATGCCCATTGGCACTATCGCAATAGATGCCATCTATACCCCCGTCAAAAAAGTCGTCTTCAACGTCGAAAAAACAAGAGTCGGAAAATCCACCGACTACGACAGACTCATCCTCGAAGTCTGGACAGATGGCAGCATAAACCCTAAAGAAGCAATAGACAGAGCCACTGAAATGCTGATAAAACACCTCAAATTCTTCATGCTCGTTACCCCCGAAGAGGAACTTGAAGAAAAGGAAATCAGCAACGAGCCCCCGACTCCTGTAGTAGTTATGGAACCCGAACCGGTATACGATGAACCCGTAACCGTCCCGGAAGAGGACGACAGAGAGTTTAATAAAAACCTGACAAAGGCCGTAGATGAACTCGAATTCTCTGTGAGGTCCCAAAATTGCCTCAAAAACGCAGATATAAAATACATCTACGAACTCGTCCAAAAAACTGAAGACGATATGCTTAAGATGAAAAACTTCGGCAGAAAATCCCTCGACGAAATACGCGAAGTCCTGCTGACTATGGGACTGGACTTCGGCGCCAAAATAGACATTGAAGCCGTAAAAAGAGAACTCGCCGAAAGAAACGGAGGATGACTTATGCACCACAGAATCGCTACAAAAAAGTTTAACAGAACGGCAAACCAGAGAAAAGCCCTGTTTAGAAGCCTGATCTCTGCCCTCATTATATACGAACGTATTGAAACCACGCTGGCCAAGGCCAAGACTATCAGGGGTATGACCGAAAAAATGGTCACCCTCGGAAAGCGTGGAGACCTGCACTCTAAGCGCTTGGCAATGGCAGACCTGCCAAACCGAAAGGCCGTAGCAAAATTGTTTGCCACCATCGCTCCAAGATTCGTCGATAGAAACGGTGGATACCTCAGAATAGTCAAAACACGAAGACGACTAAAAGACCAGGCTGAACTGGCCGTTATCGAGTTCGTCGATTACGTCAAGCCACCTAAGGAAGAAAAGGAAACGACAAAATAACCCAAAGGAGTTATGTCAAAACCTATGCTTGATATTTTAGCCGGCATAATGATTTTTATCATCTGGATACTGCTGCAGCTCTTTATATTGCCTCGCTTTGGGATAAGAACCTGAGCAACCAATGTAAAGGAAGCGTGCTCTTCCAATGAAAAAAATCACCAGGAGATTGTTAAGGGTGACCTGAAAAAAACAAAGTAGTGCTCCATGTGGTGTACACGAGTGACTCGTGTGCATTGGCGCCAGTGGGTGGCTGTATGGGACGCTCATGGAGGGCTGTAAAGGAGCGGGTAAAATGACTATGTACCAGCCAGAGATGCCGCATCAGAGGGGAAGACTTAGTCTATGGCCACAGAAAGCTGGGTGGCCACAGAAGCCTGGAGCGGCCACAGAAGGCAGAGACGCCTCAAATGTGGGGCAATGGTATCGGCCCGGAAAAGACTACGCCGTGTCATTTGACACCAAAGTGTGGAGGTATCCTCTTTATATTTCATGGTAACTATACTTTAAGGCAAGAAAGAAAGGGGCGGCTCCGCCCCCCTTCAGAACCCCCCGCAAGGGGACCAGTCCCCTTGACCCCAT
>NZ_JABXWD010000390.1 GCF_019173545.1 Candidatus Magnetobacterium casense
GGCTCTTCTTCATCAAGAGCATACATAAGGAAGAAGTCAAAAATATCAAGTGGGGACTTTGCCATTACCGAGTTTCCTCAAATCGAGCAACCCCATCTCGCCTAACAATTCGGTATGCCCTGTCCGCCGCTTCAACGAGAACCGGATTATGAGTGACAAGTAAGATGTCTATCCCAAGCTGTTTACTGATTAACCTCAAGAACTTTCCCACATTAACCACATAGTTTCCATCAAGAGCAGGAAGAGTTTCGTCCAAGATCAACACTGGACGAAGCCCTCTCCGGAGTATGATGAGAATACGGAGCAATACCGACTGGAGAGTAGTTACCGCACCCCCAAATGAATCGTTGCCCCCACCCTCAATAACTACCCCATCCCCACGAGTCTGAACCGTCACAAGGTCTACTGAAACCTTTCCCCGCTGCACATCTACAACTGACTTTACAGCAAGATGTTGGTCGGGGAACACCGCCTGAAGTCCCTCAGTTTGTAGCCGTTCAATCGCCTGTACACTGAGGGTAACCTCTCGGTCTATGAGCCCTCGTAATAACGTCGCCACGAGGTCCGTTAACCCTAACTCGGTGTCCAGACGTTTGATGTCAGTTTCTACTGTCCGAAGACTCGCAACTACGGCATCCCGTTGACCTTTGGCTCGTTCAACCTGAGCCCGCAGGTTCGTGGCAGCCCCGAGAGGGAGCATGGACTATCATGCCCCCAACTCACGCAACCATGCTAAGACGACCAAATACTCGTCTTGTGAATCAGACTTCGCCTCATCCCCGAATCGACGGGAAACAAACCGCAGATACCCTGAGTTGTTCCTGACGTTGACCCCCACCTCAACATTGTCAACCTTTGCCAAGGCCAAGATCTTGTCCAGGGACTCACAATTCACCATAAACCCCTTCGGAAGTGGTGGTGCCTCCGCCTGAATCGTTTCCCCCGTACAAGGAATCGGAATAATGGTCTGCTTCCCCCTCTTCGTCCACATCCCCATACGAAGTGGGCCATCAGCTTCCCGCTCCAGCAACAACCTCTTATCCTCCTTGGCTGCCCCCGAACGCAATACCCCAATAACCGTCCGCATGTCCCCAACCGAAAACTTCCACACATTCTGGTCATCCCCGGGACGACCAAATGGCCGGAAAGCATCTTCAAACCGAGAAGCCCCAAACAAAGCCCCATCCCCCCTTCGGAACAACACCGCCCTACGGTGTTCCAGAACGGTCACGTTGTCTTGACCACATGTCCCTAAAAAGGAAATGACCCCGGAGGCATCCTTGATATGGATACGCATCTTCGATGCTTCCAGTCCACGTACCGTCACCGCAGCAGCAGTGACACGATCCGTAGAATAGAAAACACCATCTAACACCTCACATACACATATCTTTCGGTCACGACTTTCCTGGGTGCTGGCAAACTGCCGGGAAAAGTCCAATGCCTGAACTATCCGCTCGGCAGACATTGTAGCCGTCTCCTGAGCCTCCTTGAGAGTCTGATCCCAGTAGGGGAAATTAGATCCATCTAGAGACTGAAACCCCTGTGACCAAGAAGGGGTCCGTACCTCTGAGTCCACCTTATCAGTATCAATAACAAGAGCAGTACCATCAGGTGTGTAGCTCAAAAGCTGCTTCAACCTCCACCCCTCAATGGTAAAAGCGTCCCCCTCCGTCCCACCCTCCACACAGGCTCCCGTCACAGGGGCCGATGAGAAAAGAGAATCACAACTGGTCAAGACTTCTACCCCAAACACCCCCCCGTCCTTAGCACGAATCCGAAACAAGAAATGCGTCTTCAGGTCATCATCATTTCCGGTCCCTAAACTAGAGGACACAAGAGAAAGTGCGTCTTGCAAATCAGATTTGGCGACTGTGATGTTCATGTGGACTCCCTCAAAAATGGCGCCAGGGCAGTTTCTCCCTGACGAATACGGTCCTCCAGACCGGCTACGGAAGTTTCATACCTCTCCTGAAGCTTTCGAATGACCTCTCCGATCTTATCAGGGTCCACCTTCTTCTGACGACACTCGGCCTCGACACTGGCTAACTCTTGTCGGGCTACATCAAGACGACCCTGAACCCGCTCTACGTTACGTATCAGTTCATCCCGACGCTTTACAGCATCCGTCAGGCGTTGACGTGAATCGAAATCAGCCACGTCCTGTTCTACCCGTTTTGCCAACCAAAGTACGACTACAAATCAATGACCTCTAGACCGGTAGACTCAGGCAACCCCCCAGAAGGAGAGCGCCGATTAGAAACCCTCTGTGCCTGCCTTTCTGGGCATACCGACTCGTAATCGCAGAACTTACAAGTCTTAGGGACAGGCTTCGCCTCAAACTGTTGCTTTTCAATGAGTTTCACGGTATCCACGGCTCTTTGCCCGAGACCCTTGAGATCATCCTTGGTGCAATTCACCCACTCTACCCCCTGCTCAATCCCCCCTGTCTCTTTCCCTTCCGCATCTAGCACGGGAGCCCCAAACGGGTAGCGGTAGTATACAAACCCAAGACGGTCAGGGATAGCCTGATAGACCAAGTAAAAACAGAGGGCATACCACCGAAGCTGGTCAGGATCCGTATGCACCCCTACCCCCTTGCGACCATCTCGATAACGCTTACCGTTCTTACCGTCCAGTATCGTAACACCTTTCCCCGGATCGGATTCCCGGCGAATCACCACGTCTGCCCGTCCTCCAACAGGAGTGTATTTGTTGACATACCCAAGTAAATCCACTTCCGCCCGAGCGTAAGGCCCAAGCAAATGATGGGCTTGCAACGTCCGCAAATACCCCAACACACCATCCTTGATGACCTTCTCAAGCTCGACCCTAGGGGGGGCCAATCTCCAATCAATGTAACGTTTTGCCAGCTCAACCTTCATCGCCTCTTGAGCTAGGTCCAACAAACGATCCACCAATTGTTTACCCCGGAGCAGACTCCACAGCTCATCGTTATAGAATCGCTCCACCACCGATTGAATGACCACCCCTAACACCGCATGGTGTTCGGACTTCTGATAAGGCTTGGGTTTAGGTCGGCCAGGACC
>NZ_JABXWD010000391.1 GCF_019173545.1 Candidatus Magnetobacterium casense
AAATAACCACTTCTCAACTTATTAACCAGCCCTTTACGGGGTCAAGGGGGCCGTGCTCCCTTGTGAGGGGGTCTGAGGGGGAGCAAAGCTCCCCATTCTTTTTTTTCTTCCGGTCAAATGCGATTGCCTGGGGGGGCAGCGCCTCATAGCTGTCTTTACACGAAGTAGTTGTACCTCAAAAGCGCCACTATTGCCAACCACAGCAGCACGGTAAGTCCGAGCCACTTGTCTGATGTCATGGCATCCGTGGGGTCGCCCTTGCCCTTATGGGCCAGGTGCAGGTAGCGGAACAGTCCAAAGGTTACAATGGGCACGGTGTAGACGAGGTTCCTGGACTGCTCAACCGTGTACAACGCATACGATATCAGGGATGCCGCGGAGGTGATCGCCAGGACGTCATGCAGGAGTTCGGGCGGGAAATCGTCCATGCTGCTACGGTGCTTCTTTGCCAGGGCGCTCAGGAGGGCGGCCTCGGAGATACGCTTGCCCGTTGCAAGCATCAGAGATACCATGAGCATCGACACCAGAAGCCATTCCGATACAACTATCCCAAAAGCCTCCCCACCGGCTATCACGCGGATGACAAAACCCATCGCCACAATAAACACATCCACAAGGGCAACCCCCTTCAGATACAGGCAGTACGCTATCTGAACAACTGCATAGACTATCACGCAGGACAAAAATCCCACGTTTATCCTGTATGCCAACATCAGCGCCACCCCCAGCAACACCCCCCACAGGATTAACGCCTCCCGTATGCCAACCAATCCAGCCGCAATGGGGCGCAGGGCCTTGTCCGGATGCAGGAGGTCCCTCTTTCTGTCTATGATGTCGTTGATGATATATGTGGCGCTGGCAGCCATAGAGAACGCAATAACGGACACTACGGCCATGCCAACCCTGTCAGGGCGAAACAATCCGGCACCAAAAAACGGCGCTGCAAGCACAAAGAGATTCTTTAACCAGTGCCGCGGACGTAGCAACCTGATGTAGTTTTTATAGCGCATTTCGATAGCGGGCAATGCCCCCCTTGGGTTTTCCCTGATTTGCCGGTTGCGGTGTAGTTCAACCGGTCTGCTGTGACTTCTTTAAACCGATCACCTTGTAGATGTCCATGTCTTTTTCACCTTTTGGGGTCTTTACTCTTCCGACGAAGGCGGAGTCGATCTTGTCTTTGCTCTGCTCATATGTCAGTTTGCCGATAAATATCCCGCCTGGCTGTGCCAACGCTTCAAGTCTTGCGGCAACGTTGACGGCCTCCCCTAGTACCGTGTACTCCATCCTGTGCGGGGAACCCATGTAGCCGGTAACCACCTCGCCGGTGTTTATACCGATCCGTATGTCAAACTGCAGCCTCTTGTCAAGGCCGGACCTAAAGACCTTGAGCTTATTCTGCATCTCAATGGCCGCAAGCACCGCATTGCAGGCATGATGCTTATACGGAAGCGGCGCCCCAAAAACGGCCATAACCGCATCCCCTACGTACTTGTCCAGCGTGCCTTCGTACCGGAAGACTATCGCCGTCATGATCTCAAAGTAGTCGTTTAGGAGTCTGGCTATTTCGTGCGGGTCAAGGCGCTCCGACATGGCGGTAAACCCCTTGATATCCGAAAACAGGATCGAGGCGTCGAGTTTTTCCGCATCAAAGGATATACGTCCCTTCTTTTTGCTGTCTTCAGTCACCTTTGTTACAACGCCGGGGGAAAGGAAGCGTTCCAGGTTACTCTTGATCACGGCCTCTTCACGTATCTTTTCGTACAGGGATATGCGCTCTATACCCGATGACACGTTGTTTGCAACAGAGGTGAGCAGGGTCAGGTCATTTTCACTGAACTGCTCAAACCGGCTGTCCTCAAGATATATGACGCCAATAGGGACATTGTTTCCTGTTATGGGCGCACAGATAATCGCCTTAACGTCGCGGGAGGCCGTCTGCGTTGAATAGTCGTCTCTGGAATCAGTGCTTACTGCCTGATTTGTATCCAACACCCTTTGCACAAGGCTACGGCTGTAAGTATTATCACCACCCCGGCAGGCACGACAACGCAAACCACCGTCACTGTCGGATATAAGCAGCAGGCACTTTTCCGCCTTTATGGTCAACAGCAGCATGTCCATTACATACTGATAGAACTCGTTGAGGTTGGTGACCTTTGTCAGTTTTTCGCTTATCTGGTGGATCACAAGGTAGTTGAGATCAACGGTCTTTGACAACTCAAGCTCCTCAAACACCTGGGTGTGTTGGGTAGGGTCCGACTCCCTGACCTGTTCGGTCTCAAACAAGATTGTGCTTAACCCAATGCTTATCACGTCACCGTCTTTGAGGTGTACCCGTTTGATCTCCTGGTCATTGACGTAGGTGTGGTTTTTGCTTCTGAGGTCTTCGATATAGTACTGGTTGTTTTTTCTGGATATCCGTGCATGGTGACGAGATACGGTCTTGTCATTAAGACCGATGTCGTTATGCGACGTACCGTCCGTGGAGAACTTCCCGATGGTCATAACATCCTTCAATATTGCTATGACCTCGTCCTCTTCTCCTTCTCTCTTGACTCTCAACAAAGGCATAATGAATATGCTAACATATCACGCAACAACTATGCTATACTGATCGGACTTGAGTTTTTTCGGGTATCAAAATTGCTTGCATACAAGAAAGAAAGGGGCGGTTTGTGGCAGGGGTGCCTCACCCCCTCCGCCCCCCTTCAGAACCCCCTGCAAGGGGAGGGGCGAGGCGCCCCGGCCACGAAGAAGTCCCCTTGACCCCATTATTTCACACTCAATTATCATGCCTGAAAAAAACTGTGTCATTTTAGTATATACTGATAATGAGCGGAAGTCAGGACAGCTTGACTTTTGCTTCTCTGATTGTACATAATCAGTGTTTTAATAAGGAGGTAAGTTTATGAAAAAAGAAAGTGTGTTAGTTACGGGAGGGGCTGGGTATTTGGGGTCAAGGGGACTTCTTCGTGGCCGGGGCGCCTCGCCCCTCCCCTTGCAGGGGGTTCTGAAGGGGGGCGGAGGGGGTGAGGCAC
>NZ_JABXWD010000392.1 GCF_019173545.1 Candidatus Magnetobacterium casense
CAATGCGCTCCTGGCCCCCTTCAGAACCCCCCGCAAGGGGAGGGGCGAGGCGCAATCTTGTCGCAGCGGGGGGTTGGCAACCCCTGGCTGAAAGTCGCACCCGCCCCGGGCACGAAGAAGTCCCCCTTTTATGCCGGGGGTCGCTGACCCCTTGACCCCATTATTTCACACTCAAATATCATGCCTGAAAAAACCTGCGTCATTTCAGTATACTCTATTTTAACATGTTTTTGAATACTTTGTGGTGTTTTAAGCACATGGATGGTGCATAAATTTTTCATAGATAACAAGTGGTAGCAGAAATGCTTATAACAGAAACGACGGGTCTCCCTTTGTGACCATAAAGGAGCGCCAGGCAAGGAAATACATGTAGTGGCAGGGGCGTTTCAGCACATATTGTTCCAGTCGGTCTGCAAACAACTGCGTGGCATACCTGATGTCTGCCGCCTTGTCTGAGCTGACCTTGTACTCCAGAGGCGGTTCTATTACCATCGTATTGGTTGCGTCTTTGTTTCTGAGCATAAACACGGGCAGGATGCAACAGCCTGTTCTTAAGGCCATGTCGATGGAGCCCGTTGGAAAGCAGGCCTTTCTGCCCAGGAAATCGACCTCTGTCGTGTCCTTGCCACCACCGCCGTCTATGGCAATCCCCAGGAACTCGTTTCTCTTAAGGCACATGAATGCCTCCCTCAGAGAACCGAATATATTTATGTGTTTAACGGGCAGGGACTGTTCGTTTTTCCACTTGTGTCTGAGCATCATCTTTTCAACCAGGGTTGATTTCATCTCCGGTAAACGCTCAATCCACACCGTAGCTGGGGCACTCATCTGACACATCCGATACCCCCTGTATCCCACGGCGGGCATGATCATCTGATTGGCCCCAAAGTGGGCAAACAACAGCATCGTCCCGCGGCCACCCTTGATGCCCTCCTCAAGGTACTGCTCACCAACGCACTTGACCATCCGGTGGATGTTGGCCGAGTTGAGCCTGGGGTAGAGAAACACCTCCATTTCGCTCAGGAAAAAGCCCTCCAGAGTTCGCTTTACAATCATATCCGTCCGTGAGCTTGTTGTCCACTCAAACAGGCGTTTCACCTCACGTTGAACCATCCGGCGCTTGCTCCTGGCTGCTATAAATGACACAAGCCCAATGCCCCTGGCAACAAGGTATGTCAACCTAAAGGGAAGTATGCCACCGGCAATACGCAAAAAAAAGAAATATATCAGCTTTAAAACATTCTTCAACATACACTTACTATTTTATCATATCTGCTATACTATAGCATATTTCGATTGGATTAAATACAAAATACGTGGCATTTTCATGGGGTCAAGGGGTCAGCGACCCCCGGCATAAAAGGGGGACTTCTTCGTGCCCGGGGCGGGTGCGACTTTCAGCTTTAGTATCCATAAAAAATACTCCCTTTATGCTATAATAACTGTACAGATATTTTACCATACTTATGATATGCTTTTGCGTAACATGAGTTAGGAGGTTACAATGACAAAGGTATTATTTGTGTGCGTACACAACAGCGCACGGAGTCAGATGGCAGAGGCGTTTCTGAACACTTTGGGCGGTGGGAAATTCGAGGCCCACAGCGCCGGATTGCAACCGGGAAGTCTCAACCCCGTCGTAGTAGAGGCAATGAAAGACGAAGGCATAGACATATCCGGCAACAAGACCAAGAGCGTCTTTGAGATGTACGACAGGGCGGAGCAGTTTGATTACGTTATCACCGTCTGTGACGAGTCCAGGGCGGAGGCATGTCCCACGTTTCCCGGCAACGCCAAAAAGCTCCACTGGGGCTTTGAAGACCCCTCCTCGTTAAACGGCAGCAGAGACGACGTCCTTGCAAGGACAAGGGAAATCCGGGATGCCATAAAGGCAAAGGTCATCCAGTGGATTGGAGGGCTAAAATAAGATGACAAAGGTCTCCGGCAAGTTATCCTTCCTCGACAGGTACCTGACGCTGTGGATATTTACGGCCATGTTTGTCGGGGTCGTGTGCGGATATCTGTTTCCGCAGGTTCAGGGCGTGTTAAACTTCTTCCAGGTGGGGACAACCAACATCCCCATAGCCATTGGTCTCATCCTGATGATGTACCCGCCCCTTGCAAAGGTCAAGTACGAACGGATGCCAGAGGTATTTAAGGACAAGCGCGTCCTGGCCCTTTCGCTGATTCAGAACTGGCTGATAGGCCCCGTGCTGATGTTTCTGTTGGCCGTTGTGTTTCTCAGGGACTATCCGCACTACATGTACGGGTTGATCCTCACGGGTCTTGCCCGCTGCATTGCAATGGTGATCGTGTGGAACGACCTCGCCGGTGGGGACCGTGAATATGCCGCCGGATTGGTGGCGCTTAACTCGGTGTTTCAGGTGCTGGTGTATGCGCTGTATGCCTTTGTCTTTCTATCGGTGCTGCTGCCGCTCTTTGGCGTAGAGGCAACCAGCATTGACGTCAGCATAGGGCAGATCGCCCGCAGTGTCCTGGTGTATCTGGGGATACCGTTTTTTGCCGGCGCCCTCAGCAGGTATGTCCTCATCAGGAAGAAGGGCGTCGACTGGTATGACAACGTATTCTCACCGGCCATCAGCCCCATGACCCTGGTGGCGCTGCTCTTTACGATCCTGGTCATGTTTGCCCTGAAAGGTGAGTACATACTGAAGCTCCCGATGGATGTGGTCAGGGTATTTATCCCGCTGGTTATTTACTTTGTCCTGATGTTTCTGGTGTCTTTCTTTATGAGCATGAAGCTGGGCACGGATTACCCAAAGACGGCAACGTTGTCCTTTACCGCCGCAAGCAACAACTTTGAGTTATCGATAGCCGTTACGATAGCCGTGTTCGGGATCAACTCCGGTGAAGCCTTTGCTGCCGTGATTGGCCCCCTGGCAGAGGTGCCCGTGCTGATCAGCCTCGTCAACGTGGCGCTGTTTTTTAAGAGGCGGTTCTTTTGATGAGAAAACAGGGTAATAGTTCAGCTATACAATTGAAATGTTGTGTATAATCAACTCAATGTCAACA
>NZ_JABXWD010000393.1 GCF_019173545.1 Candidatus Magnetobacterium casense
TTCAGCCTTTCTGTGGAATGTCAATCTGCTCCCTTTGGTAGTTGCAGGTGATGGTCTAACATAACCTCGTACAGTATCTTGCCACTGGCCCCGACCTGCATATAGGGCAAGAATACCTGGTCTATCGTCACCATTTCAGTCTCCAGTATTGCCATTTGGGACCGAACCCAATCTTTGAGTATCCGCCAAGCCACACGAGCAGCTACTTCATTTGATACTTGAGTCCTTCTCCGTTGCTTGTTGAGGACAGTGCTAACCTTCCCGATATTCGCTGGCAATTTAAAGGGTGTATCTCCATAAGGTGTATTGACAATAAATGCCAACCCCACAGGTTCACCATCGTTATAATCGAGAAGAATATGCTGCGCACCATGAGCCACGAGTATGTTTTGAATCTCATTGATTGACCTTGATGCGGGTACAGTTGTGCTATAATTGGCCAATCTTGTCATAGTATCATTTCCTTTCCACAAATGAGTTATACTGTGGAATTACGTTGCGTCGTGGTCATCTTCCATGTGTTCCACTACATTGAGCCACTTGCCTAATCTGCCGTGCCTCACTACCAACTTACCGTCCAGCTCTTTGTAGGTTCTCTGGCCGAAAAGATATTGCCCAAGTGTAATAAGTACAAACGAACCTACCCAAAACCACCACTGTTTCATTAAGACTATGATGCCTTGCGTTAGCTCTTCCATATTTTTCTCTTTTCCGTATGGTATCTCTGACTAACTTACCCTCCAGAAAGTATAGCACAGGGTGTCAAAAGTGTCAACAGAATAGCCCTTTTGTGGAATCTTTTGGTAGCTATTTTGACGATTCTCCCCGGGCTTTTTTGCCCGCCACGAACAAAAACGCCGACGCATTCCACATTACAGTGCAAAACTTTTTACCGATTTTGGGGGTTGTTAAAGGCAACTACCCCGAAAGACTCCACGGAAGAGCCATAGTGTGCTATGTAAATCTCATCGTCCGCCAACCCCGGCGAGGGTTGCGGGATATTCTCCCACCGCTTGTGTAGTAGGTGCCGGGTGGAACACGGAGCCCATGCCATTGTGAAACTCTATCTACCCTCACAATCTTAATGACCCGTGGTTTGAAAGCCACCAACTGTTTCTTGTCGATGATTTGAACATCATACCCTGCCTTGCGTGCTTCACCTTCAATCCATTTGTCTGTTGACTTATCCCATTTCTTCCCCTGGGCAACAAGTCTATCGTACCTCTTTTCAATCCCGAGCTTCCGAACTATAGCGGGGTCATTTCCTACAAATAGTTTGGTGGGCGTTATTTTGGCAGTTATCAGTTGCATTGGGTGTTTGTGGTCATATCGGCGTGGGTCGGCATACCCACGTGCGAGCTTCTTATCTGGCGTCCAGTATGTAACCTTGCCCGCTCGTCTTGTGGGGGCTTCGCTTGCCTTCGTTCCCCTGTACCACTTTCTGCCTTCGATGTATTCCTTCCAGGTCATGTTACCACCCTCCCCCTGTGCCAGGTCCTGCGGGAAAACGTGAGATGCCGCCCATTGGTTATCCGGGCGGTGACAACACCCATGGGGACCACTATCACCTGGGGTATCTTTCCCATGGACTTGAGGGTTTTCTTTGGTGCGTGTCTTCCCTTGGCGATCACGCTGCCCCAAGGTGGCCTCTTAAGGGAATAGACCACATCTTCCTGCCGGCCAGTGGTTCTGAATGGCGGGAAGATGCTCACCCAGTAGCGTCCCTGCTTCCAGACGGCCAAGGCTGGGCCTTCGCGCCTCGGTGTTTGTGATGATTTTAATGTCGTTAGTGGCGGACGAAACGGCTTTGGTTTTGGCCCGGGTTTCGGGTATGGTACGGGATATGGTGATGGCTTAGGGCTGGGAGTCGGTATTGGACTCGGGATTGGACTTGGCTTTGGACTTAGCATAGGGCTGGGTACCTTACTCGGTTTACCAGATGGTTTGCCAGAGGCAGATGAATAGGGGCTTGGAACGGTACTCGCCGACGGCTTGGGACTTGGCGATGGCACTTTGCTTATTACCGGACTCGGTGATGGTTTCGGTGATGCCACCGATGCGATACTACGTGCGACGCTGGGGGATACCTTCACGCTGGCTAGCGACTTGCCCGGTGCCTTCGATACGGCTGCGGAGATGGCCGTCGATATTGCGGCTTGCATTTCTGGTGATTTGGCTGCCTGGTAGGGGTAGATCGGTTGAGAGATGCGCCTTCCCAAACTAGGTGATACAGATGCACCCAAGGAACTAGGGATATGGACAATGACTGATGGCGCGGCACCGGTGCTTACCCTGGCGGTGACAGAGGGCCGGAATTGGTATCCTATTATGTCGGATGGGGTTTGAGCAGCCACTTCCAACATACTTTGTCGAATCCTTGGTAACACCCTGGCTAGTTGGGTTTTGTCATAACCCATTGCCTTCGCCCATGACTCCAGCCATTCTTCAGCAACCTGCTCACCCCTGAAGGTTCTTAGGGTTACATAGAAGTCGGCAGCATCCTTTGGCACTCCGGGCTGGGCAATACCGCGTTCCGGGGGATTAAATGCCGTGCCTTCACCACTTTGCCTCACCCTTAGAATAGTGTCAGCTTTTCTGACACCTGACTCCGACAGCCTCATAATTCGCAGGTCACCAACACCGGGATACTTAACCGTGATGGCTGGTTCGGAGACCATCCGGCCATAAGAATAGTCACCGGTTGCGTCAAGTTTTGATGCTGGTAGGTCGGCTGCACTGGTTATGACCGCCTCTTGAGAATGTATGTCAGCGATATGTTCCCAAGAACCACCGACCTTCTTTTCAATAAGCGTTGGAGTTTTGGGGCTTATCCGATAGGTTCCGCCGCCATTGGCCTTCAAGTCCTTTAGTAGCGTCTGTGCGAAGGCTTCTGTCTGGGCCTGGTTCATGTTCAGGCTAATGTCCCAGTCGTGTACCCCCCGCCAGTTTCTCAGTTCGGGAGCCAACTGGGATTTAATAGTAGAACTGCCATATAGCAAGAAGGCGTCTTTGATTTTAGACTTCTTGATA
>NZ_JABXWD010000394.1 GCF_019173545.1 Candidatus Magnetobacterium casense
TCATGGTAGCACAAGGAAGAAAGGGGCGGCTCCGCCCCCCTTCAGAACCCCCCGCAAGGGGACCAGTCCCCTTGACCCCTTCTTGCGAAACATTTTACCATGCTTTTTTTAAGAGGATACCATTATTTTAGAGTTAAAATATGCCAGTGACTATTTTGACATGAAAACGAACATTAATATAAAGCTATCTGGTGGGGGTATGCTTATCTCCTGTACCATGTTTGCGCTTTTACTTGCAAATTCGCCGTTAGCAAGGTATTATCACGCAGTGTTAGAGATGCACTTCTTTATTGGAATCGGCGGACTTTCTATTTCCAAGACACTGCTTCACTGGATAAACGATAGCCTGATGACACTGTTTTTTCTCCTGGTTGGTCTGGAAATTAAGAGAGAGTTGATGATAGGCCAGTTGAGTTCAAGACAGAAGGCCACACTGCCCATTATGTCAGCCATAGGTGGGATGCTTTTGCCGGCGCTCATTTATACGATATGTAATTATGGCAGTGATACCATCAGAGGTTGGGCAATTCCCACGGCAACCGACATTGCCTTTGCCATTGGTGTGCTGAATTTATTAGGAAGTATTGTGCCTGTAAACATAAAAATATTTCTTACTGCCCTGGCTATTGTCGATGACCTTGGAGCGGTTGTCATAATAGCCGTTGTCTATACAAGCAATATCTCGGTGTACTTTCTTCTGGCGGCTACAGGTGTGTTTGCTGTTTTAATGCTGCTTAACGTTATGGGGTCAAGGAACCTATGGATATATTGTCTTATAGGGATTGTTCTTTGGTTTTTCACCTTAAAGTCTGGGATACACGCCACAATTGCAGGTGTTGTCCTGGCCGCGACCATACCGGGTAATTTTAAAAGCAAAAAATCCGCAGGCGAGCTGTTCCTGGAGGACGAACCTGAAAGAGAGGATGATGAATCTCAGCATCACATGACAGATTCACCCCTGTTAAACATGGAACATGGCCTGTATCACATAGTGACTTACGGTATAATGCCGCTTTTTGCCTTTGCCAATGCGGGCATATCTCTCAGGATAGGCACAGGCGACCTCATCAATCCTGCGGTTGTCGGCGTGTTTCTGGGACTCGTACTTGGCAAGCAGTTGGGGGTTATCTCTTTCGCATGGTTAAGTGTAAGAACCAAATTGGCTGAACTCCCCGTAGGGGTCTCATGGGGACAGCTCTACGGGGTGGCCTGGTTAAGTGGCATAGGCTTTACAATGTCGATTTTTATCGATCTCTTGGTCTTTGGCGAAAGCAAGCTGGCCGATACGGTAAAGCTATCCATACTTGCGGCCTCCTTCTTTGCCGGTGCCGGAGGATGGCTCGTGTTAAAGGCATCATATAAACCTCCCTCAGATTGAATTATGATAGCGCCACAATCAACCGTGGTTGCCAGGATTTAAGCCACTTTTATCCCTTCATAATATGGCACTGTTACTATGCGCCAGCAACATGACCACGTTTGAATGGAGTGCTACCTCACGGAAATATTTACGGGAATATTTTTCATTGTTTGAGGTAAAATACCTGGCAGATATGCTTTCAGACAAGATTTTAATGAGCCTGATTAACCCGCTCCTGTACGTCTTTGTCGGGTTGATGGCGTTGCTGCTGTCAAGGCAGAGACACAAGCCGCTGATATTTTTGCTGATACTGTATTTGTATGTCATAAGCATCCCCTATACAACCAACCAGTTCTTTGCAAGGTACTGGCACGTCAACGACACCTACGACCCATCCGTCACCTACGACGCCGTGGTTGTAATGGCCGGTGTGACGGATGCAAACCTGTATGTTGCCAATCACTTTCCGGCTTATGTGCCCGATAGTCATGTCTTTTACACAAACGGGATCGAACGCATCTGGGCCGGCATATACTTTGTCAAAAACGGGTTTGCAAAAAAGCTGCTCTTTGCCCAGTGGAAGACCAAGACCTACAACGAGGCCGACGTCGTAAAGAGATATGCCTTAAGTCTTGGCCTGAAGGAGCAGCAGATACAGCTCTATGGAGAGGTCAGCAAGACCATTGACGAGGCAAGAGGCATCAGGGCGCTAAAGGACAAACATGCCATCAAAAAACTGTTGCTCGTCACCTCAGAGTCACACATGCGCAGGACCCTGGCCATGTTCAGAAAGCAGGGGCTTGACCCCGACGTGTTCTCTACCAACAGGCATGGCACACACGTAGACCTCTCGTCCTTCTTGCCAACGGCCACGGCCCTGGAGCATTTTTATCACTGCCTCTACGAGCTGGCCGGCTATGCCTTTTACTACCTCAAGGGTGAGCTGTAGGGGGGTAGAGCCGCACGTTTATTTTGCCCCTTTATTTTCTTCTGACATTTATAGTATAATGTCCTTACACGTATGGGATACAAGGCAATCATAAGAATATGTTGGACGGTATGCTTTTTACTGGTAATGCCGGTGATAGCTGGGGCGACGGACATAAGCCTCAGAGACGCTATCGGGTTGGCCATGAAGGACAACCACCGGATCAATGCCCTCACCTTCGCTCAGGAGGCATCAAGAAACGATGTGGACATAGCGCGTGGAAACCTGCTTCCCAAGGTCACCTTTGAGGAAACCATCATGCGTACAAACAATCCCACGTACTACTTTATGTCAAAGCTCAATCAGAGCCGCTTTTCACAGCAAGACTTTGAGATAAGCGCACTCAATCACCCCAATCCGACCAACAACTACCGCACAAACCTTGAATTTGAAATGCCACTGTTTGTGCGCAAGGCATCCCTGGGGATCGACATCGCCAAAGATGCACTCGATGGCAAGCACCACGAGCTTGAACGCATCAGGGAAAGCGTTGCCCTCGATGTGGTAAAGGCCTACGTGGGCGTAAAGACTGCCGGGGCGTATATCGGGGTAAGCAACAAGGCCATTGAAGACGCAGGGGAACACCTGCGGGTGGCCAGGGTGCGATACGATACGGGCGTGGGAACGTATGCGGACTTCTTACGGGCGCAGGTATCCGTCACCGAGGCAGAGA
>NZ_JABXWD010000395.1 GCF_019173545.1 Candidatus Magnetobacterium casense
TCAGCTATACAATTGAAATGTTGTGTATAATCAACCCAATGTCAACAAGATAAGAAGGGGTCAAGGGGGCTGGCCCCCTTGCAGGGGGTTCTGAAGGGGGCCAGGAGCGCATTGAGCCGGGGGTCGCTGACCCCTCCTGGAGCGACAAAGAAGCGGCTCCGCCCCTTTCTTTCCTTCTTCTTAGGGGGGTGAACTATTACTTAAGAAGTAAGGTTCCATTGCCGTTATGGGTTGATTCTCCAGGACAAGGACGACCACCAAAGCACCTACAAAACCAAACAATGGCGGTGGCTGCATGACCACGGTTGGTTGTGGTGCTACCATTTCGTATTTAATCCAATTTTACTGTAACCGTTGGCTATCTCATGGTAATGGCCCCCGTTTGTGGGTTATAGCTGTAGATGCCTTTATCGAAGTTAATCGCGGTGAATTCCTGGAGTTCGTCGAGGTTTTTGGGGTATCTGCCGTTGGCTGCATTGAAGCCCGTAATGCCTCTCTTGAGGGTCTCAATGTCGGACTTCTCTGTTGCAACGCGTGATTTTTCGATTTTGTCTACCTTCTTGTCCGTGATTTTCGATAAGTCTTCTTTGGTCTCTGAGGCATAATCACACGAAGCGACTCCCAGAGACAATGTCATAATTCCCATCAAGGCTACATATGTGTATTTGCGCATAAGTTAGCACCATCCTTCTTTTTTCATTACATTTTCAAGTCCTTCTATAAACTCGTTTGCAGTCTGAAAACTCGCGTATGCGTTTTTTGACACTGCCTTGTCAACGACCCTGGCCAGGGACAGTGGCAGTGTTGGGTCACGTTTGAGCAGTTCAACGGCGGGTTCGTCCAGTACCAGTTCAACGGCATGGCGAGTGAGGCCGGAGTTGTCGCTGCGCTCTGAGGGCAGGCGTGAGATGTCCACGGTGTATGTGCCGGTGAGCATATAGTACAGGCTGACCCCCACGGAGTAGACGTCAACCGGGGGTTTGCTGTACTTGTAATTTTTTATCAACTCCGGAGACATGTACATGATCGACCCTGCAAATCCTCCCCCTGTTTTTGTGATATCAAAGAAGGAGTTTCCGGCGTCCTCGTATGATTTGGCCAAGCCGTAGTCGCATATCTTTGCCCTGTAGGAGCCGGTTTCGCCAGGCAGTGAGAGCAGGAAGTTGGAGGGCTTTATGTCCCTGTGGATAAATCCGTTTTCGTGTAAGGCGGAGAGTCCTTTTAGTATATCTATGGTGATGCTGCATGCCAGGGGTGCCGGGATACGCTTACTGGTAGACTTCAGGAGCAGGTTGGAGACACTGCCACCTGGCAGCAATTCGCTTACAAAGTAGCACGTTTCCCCCGTGGCACCCTTGTCGAGGAGTCTCACAAGGTTTGGGTGTATGACCTTGGACTGGACGGCTATCTCCCGCTCAAAGAGCATGATGTAGCGGTCGTCGTAGATAACCGATGGATGAATCTTCTTCACTGCACACATGCGTCGTGTGTTTTGGTGTACGGCGCGGTAGACGATCCCCATGCCGCCTCTGCCGACTTCGTTAAGGAGGATATATTGGTTGTCTGCCAAAAACGAATCTTTTTGTGTACACTTGACGGAGGTGCACTGTGGACACAGGTAAATGGAGTCCTCAAGCTCATAGGCAAGGCCGTCTCTGTTTGCTTCCGCTGAGAGGTCTTTTTTACAGGCATGGCAGTTAAAGCTGCTGCGTATCTCCTCTTTGTGGATTTGTTGGTGTCTGGCATCGGCTTTATTGGTCAACAGTTCCATTGTCTTGTCCTGACAGGTGATGCAGGTGTAGTCGTGGAAGGTTATGCTTTTTCCAAAGAGGTTGATTACTTCATCGGTTGCGTCTTTTTTGCATATATTGCAACAAATCTTTTCGATGACGGCCTTTGTTAATGCCACTCGAATCGTAATGTTGCCAAGCGTTATCTCATCGCCGTCGGTGAGGACGTGTTTTACTATCTTTTTTTTGTTTACAAACGTACCGTTGCGGCTGTTGAGGTCCATCAGGAAGCACCTTGTAGGACGTATCTCAAGCATACAGTGGTTTCTCGATATGTTTCTGTCTATGGCGCCAACCTGCAGATGGGCCTTCTTTGACCGACCAATAAGGAGCGTGCTTGGTTCATTCAGAACAACGGTCTGTATCTTTGTGTGTCCATCAAATATATCAAGTCTAATATCTATCATTGTTGCCAGCCTCTTAAAAAACGTTAGTTACAAAGATATTATAGCACGAATACGTGCAAACTGAAAATATCAGACTACGATTAATTTGTTCTGCCTGAAGATTGGGTTGCAGATCACTTTTAATAATTGTCTCCTTCCCTTTATCAGTAGGTTAGGGCTTGAGGGGGCGGAGGGGGTTGGCAATACCCTGAGAACAAACATTCAAAAAAGTCAATAGCTAAATTTTCAAATACCAGGTAAGCCCTCATGCCCCTTTGAGGTAGCTCCACAGTTCATCCACAGAGGCAGACTTCCTTAGCAGCGTTTTAAATGCCTGCAAATGCTCAACATTTTTAATGGTTCTGACACTGTCCATAAGTGCAGCTGCCTCATCTGCGTGCTTGATCTCAAGCATCCCTTCTATCCCCTCAAGCAACCCTTCAAGCTTGCCTTCGTCAAAAGAATTTTCAAGCGCACCCCTTTCATCCTGTAATCTCATCTGCCAATATTCATATACCTCAAATTCTTTCTTGCTCCAGGTACCCTCATTGGCTATCTCATAGGCCTCCTTTATCTCAACAAAGTCGGCACTCACAGGCACCATCTCCAGCGAGTACGCATTCTTTATGAAATATATCCACTTCTCTATTATGCTATCTACCTCAGCCTCTGTCTTTGTGAACTTGGGCAGCTCTATAAAATTGAACTCAAAGTCTGTCAATTCCCTCTTAAGCGTATCTTTGTTCAATATCAGATGCCTTGTTAAGTAGTTATTGCCTTCAAATATTTCAAAATTCACGATGCCTATATATATCACCGGCCTTAGATT
>NZ_JABXWD010000396.1 GCF_019173545.1 Candidatus Magnetobacterium casense
GGTTTTTTAAAATGGATTCCCGTTTTCACGGGAATGACAAGAAATGGTATTTTGCGCCCATCTGTGTCATTCCTGCGTAAGCAGGAATCCAGAAAGTGCGAAACCATAGTTGTATTTAACCCAATCGAAATCTGCTATAATAGCAAAGTGAACATCAGGATTGAACAAATACATTGAAAGACATTAACAGACGCCTTATATTTGTTGTTACTGCCGTTATCGGGATGGCTTTGGCTATGCTGCTTTACCTTTATCTCTTTGCCACCTCCAACTCCGTGGGCAAGGAGGCCAAGGTCTATGAGCTGACCTTTGGCCATAACATGCCCCCCGATAGCGCCATGCACACCGCCGCACAGAGATTCTCCGATACCGTTAGCGAAAGAACCAAGGGGCGCGTGAAAATCAAAATCTTCCCCGTACAACAGTTGGCCAACGACCACCAGATGATCGAAATGGCTATCGACGGCCAACTCGATATCCTGCTGTCTCCAACGGCCAAATTGAGCATGATCCTGCCCTCCCTGCAGTACGCAGACATCCCGTTCCTGTTTCCACATACGGAGGACGCCTACGCAATGCTCGATGGCAAACCCGGCGCCCTGCTCCTGGAAAGACTCAGGGAACACGGCCTTGTCGGAGCCGCATTCTGGGGCAACGGCTTTAAGCAATTCACCGCAGACAGACCCATACGCTCCCCCAAGGACTTCAATGGCATGAACATCCGCATAATGAAGAGCAACCTCATCATGGACCAGTTCCTTGCCTTTGGCGCAAACCCTATCCCGATAGACTTTCATCAGACGTACAAGGCGCTCAAAGACGGGGTCGTCGATGGCCATGAAAACCCCATCGCCGCCATCTATGCCCTGAAGTTCTACGAGGTTCAATCCCACCTGATAATAAGCAATCACGCCTACCTGGCATACGTCTTCTGCTTCAGCAAAAAGACCCTCGACTCCCTGCCCGAGGACATTGTCCGGATTGTCATGACAACCGCTAAGGAGTTTACCACGTTTGAGAGAGAGCTGATCGCCAAAAAGGAAGCAGAACACATCAAGGTCATCAGGGAGGCAGGCGTTGACGTCAGCTACCTCAGTGAACAACAGAGCAAAGAATTTCAAAGGACAACCAGACACATCGTCGATAAGTACGCCGCTATCGTAGGGGAAGACGTCATCGGTCTGACACGGGAATACCTCAGCCACAAGTACAACTACACGCAAGAGGAGGATATCATAATCGGCCTCAACGCCGACATGAGCATGGGATCTTCCCTGACGGGCATGTCCATCAAGCGTGGCATGGAGCTTGCCATAAACGAAATCAATGCCCACGGTGGAGTGCTTGGCAAACAACTCTCTGTCGTAGTAATGGACCATACCGGGATGCCTGCCATTAGCAAAAAAAACATAGCCTCCCTTAGTAAGATGAAAAACCTGGTCGCAATAATGGGGGGCCTTCATAGCTCGGTAGTCCTGGCCGACCTGGAGATGATCCATAAGGAAAAGATCATATACCTCATCCCATGGGCCGCCTCAGACAATGTGACTAATAACCAGTATAAACCTAATTATGTCTTCAGGGTCTCTGCCAATGATGCCGAGGCAGGGCATTTTCTTGTACGGCAGGCATTGAAGAAATCCAAGAAAATAGCCATCTTGAGTTTAAATACCCTCTGGGGCAGAGAGAATGAAAGGGTACTGGTAGACTACCTCAAGGACAATAACTTAACGCCATGCGCCATAGAGTCTTTTAACGTGGGCGAGGAGAACATGCTCAAACAAATTGCCAATATCGAGGCCTCTGGTGCAGAGGTATTGGTGCTTATCGCAACTGCTCCGGAGGGGGCGGCAATTGTCAAAGGCCTGGTACTACGACAACAGAAGATGCCAATCATCGCCCATGGCTCTATTACCGGGGGATATTTCTGGACGGATGCAAAAGAACAACTAAAGCACGTGGATTTAACCTTCTTTCAGACCTTTTCCTTTCTAAATCCTAAGAATGAGACAACCAAACGTGTGCTCAATAACTATATGACCACCTACCACGTCAGTTCACCGCAGGAGATACCCGCGCCTGCGGCTACGGCTCAGGCCTATGACCTCGTCCACCTCCTGGCAATGGCAATCAACAACGCAAAGACCATTGACCGCCCATCCATACGTAACGCCCTCGAAAATATTCAACACTACAACGGCATGATAAAGACATACTCACCGCCGTTTACAAAGACAAGACATGACGCCCTCAACGTCAATGACTATTTCATGGCCACGTATGACGCAGATGGCGCCATAGTACCAATCGGCAAGGAGACAAAGTGACGGGTAAACCTCAGAAAAAAGGTCTGAGAAACAGACTCCTCTTGCAGCACATAACGATTATTCTGAGTTTGCTGATTTCTGTCATTATCACGGTTGCCATTCTTCTTGAGCGAACCCTCACCGCAGAGCTAAACAACGATCTGAGAATGTATAACGAACACTGCATAAATAATCTTCAGCAACGCATATCCTATCTCTTTGAGAGCGCCAATACTTTCAGCAAAAATCCCTTTGTAATCAACGCCTTACTCGATCCCCAGGGAAGGGCGGATTACCTGCCTAAGTTGATTAACAGTTTCGCCAAAAATGATATCCACGCTGTAACCATGGTGCGTTTTGACGAAAGCGTTGCTTACTCAACCCTGGCCAATCCATCTGATTATTCAAGGGCAAGATATCTGCGAGTAGCCCTGGCCGTTGGGGAACCAAGATTTTACGTTGCCGACAATAACAATCTGATCTACATCGTTCCAATAGAGTTCTACAACACCACGCAGGGGGCACTGGTCATCGAGTATGACCTGGTTAGCATATTTAACAGCATCCTGCCCAGGGAGGCATTTTTTTACAGACTGTATGCCAATAATGTCAGGATCACGGATAAGAACTTTAAGGCAAGCAGTTCATATATAATAGTCAGGAACTATGCCACCAGGAGCTATTTTATC
>NZ_JABXWD010000397.1 GCF_019173545.1 Candidatus Magnetobacterium casense
CGGATTCGAGTTTTTTCGGGTATCAAAATTGCTTGCATACAAGAAAGAAAGGGGCGGCTCCGCCCCCCTTCAGAACCCCCTGCAAGGGGACCAGTCCCCTTGACCCCATCCTGCTTAACCTTCTATCATCACAGAAATATTTACAGTAACAAAATATGCACCCAACGGGCACTATGAATTTTTTTTTAAATGCAGTATAATATAACCTTGACACGAACATACTGCTGTTTTGCGAGAAGTAGTACATATTAATATAATTTAGGAGGTATTTAAGGGTTATGGATTTAGCGGGTAAAAACGTATTAATCACTGGTGGTGGCAGAGGCATGGGCAGGAAGTTTGCCGTTGACATGAAAAATGCGGGTGCAAAGCCCTACGTTGTCGATGTGGTGCAGGAAAACCTCGATGCCCTCAAGGCAGAGACCGGTATAGAGGGAGATATCCTTGACGTATCGAAAGAAAGCGAAGTGGAAGCATTTTTCAACAAGTATGTTGACGCCCACGGCGCCCCTGACGTCCTCATCAACAACGCCGGCATAACGTCGGATGCACTGTTTATACGTAAGAAGGGCGACGAAATAACCAAGTTCCCCATGTCAAACTGGGACAAGGTCATCGGGGTTAATCTCACGGGCGTGTTTTTGTGCGCAAGAGAGGCCGCCTACCATATGGTAAAAAAGGACGTAAAGGGCGTCATCATCAACATCTCATCGATCAGCCGTTCGGGCAACCTCGGACAGACCAACTATACGGCCACCAAGTCCGGCGTGGATGGCATGACAGTGACCTGGGCAAAGGAACTTGCCAGATACGGCATACGGGTAGCGGCAATCGCCCCAGGATACATTAACACCGAAATGGTCGCCAAGATCAGACAGGACGTCCTTGACAAGATCATCGCCCAAATCCCCGTGGGCAGGCTCGGAGAGATGGAGGAGATATCAAAAACCGCCAAATTCATCGTTGAAAACGACTTCGTTACCGGCAGGATATTCGAAGTTGACGGTGGTATGAGGATATAGCTTTACACGACAACAAACAAGACAACTGGTCTTCATGCCCCGCTAAAGGCAGAAGACCAGTTTTTATTTGACTCAGCCAATGTAATGTTTGGCTCCAACACCGACGGCTACAGCCGTAAGACTCACTCCCATGACCACATAGTGGAACCTGGTAAGCAGCCCAAATACCTTATGCATATCGTGCTGCGCCTCGCCGCTGAATATCTTTGCAAACACCTTTGCCTCAAACATAAGGACAAGGAAGTAGAACGTCCACACAAACAACATTATCGTCGGACCTATTCCCTTAAGGGTAAAGAGGGTCTTGTATTCCTCGGTCATCATCAAAAGCAGCATCCCCGTTGTGCCGACAAAAAAGACACATATCTTTGCTACCTTGGCAAACCGATGCTCCACCCCCTGGAAAAACATCACCTTCTCAAACGATTGTTCCATCCTCATTATCATCGGAAAGACGATTATTGTAACAAACACCACACCACCTATCCAAATAACAACACCAACGACGTGTATCGCCGTCAACAAAGCAATTGCCATTGCAACCTCCTATATGTATGTATATTTTTTTTTGTTCATCTGCCTACTACTATTATCCACGATGACTATTATATCATAATATGAAGTATATCATAACTTTGAAATTATTTATAGCAACTTTTCTTTGCATGTGATAAAAGAACTTTAATATGAAGCGAGGTATCAGATGAAGTCATTTCTATTTATATACTTCTCCGTATATGGGTTGATGCACTACTACCTTCTGAGGGGGATTATTACCCTGAGCGCTCACCCTGGCCCCGTGGTGAGGGTAGCCATTGTGCTGCTGGCGCTCCTTATGATTAACGCCCCGATGCTTGTGCGCTACACCGAACGACACGGCTACGAGCAGACAGCTATTGTCATCTCCCACGTGGGATATCTGTGGATGGGGTTTGTGCTGATTGCCGTTTCAGCGTTGCTCGTTAGCGATCTGTGCCGATTCGGTATAAATCTTTTTATGTCTGATGGGGGTAAACTTGGCAGAGTGGTGGTACTGCCACTGGTGATATCGCTGCTGCTGTCGGCGTATGCGTATTTCGAGGCGCTTCATGTCACTACGGAGCGCCTGACCATAAGCCACCCAAAAATACCGGCGGGTGTGAGCATCAAGGTTGTGCAGGTGTCAGACGTGCATATTGGGCTTATCGTCAGACATGACAGGTTAAAACGGATATTTGACGTCGTCAGCAAAGAGCAACCGGACGTGCTTGTCTCCACGGGGGACTTCGTTGACAGTCAACTGGACAACCTCGACGTGATTGCCGCCAATATAAACTCTATCCCGGCTACGTATGGGAAGTTTGCCTGTCTGGGCAATCATGAGTTTTACGCAGGCACGGAGCGGTCTGTGCGGATCACGCAGGAGGCGGGGTTTACGGTACTGCGGGGGCAGGGCGTGACCGTCGGGGGGGTGCTCAACATTGCGGGGGTTAGTGACTACACCGTCGGCGATGAATTCTCAGAGAGAGAAGTCTTATCGAGGCTACCGAGGCAGAACTTTACCATCCTGCTCAAACATCGACCAACAGTTGACACGGACAGCACCGGGGACTTTGATCTGCAACTCTCCGGTCACACCCACAAGGGGCAGATATTTCCATTCAACATACTGACATATTTTCACTATCCAATCCACGCCGGATTGTTAAGACTCCGCGACGACGCATACCTCTACGTATCAAGAGGCTCCGGCACCTGGGGTCCCCCCATGCGGTTGTTCTCCCCCCCGGAGGTAACCGTCGTCACACTGAAAAACAAATAGTGAATGTTGTAGCAGGAGTCCGTTACCTGTTTTGTAATAGCTCACCCCCCTAAGAAGAAGGAAAGAAAGGGGCGGCTCCGCCCCCCTTCAGAACCCCCTGCAAGGGGGCCAGCCCCCTTGACCCCTTCTTACCTTGTTGACATTGAGTTGATTATACACAACATT
>NZ_JABXWD010000398.1 GCF_019173545.1 Candidatus Magnetobacterium casense
CCTGAAGGCATGTTTCCCCAAGGTGTATAACCTCGAGGCCAACTACGGTGGTCTGATACGCGGAATGCTGCAAAAGATGTGGCAGGGGCGCAAGACCAAGCAGACCGTTTCGGCAGGCCCAGGTGGTGTGCTGACGTCATTTGATGCAGGTATGGGCAGTATCATCGACGTCCTCAGTGAGAGGTTGGGGGCCAGGCTCAGGGTTGATCATTCTGCCGTGGCGATGCAGAGGGTGCGTGACAGGTACGTCGTCCACTTTGACGCTCAAGACCCCATAGAGGCAGAAGTGGTCATACTGGCAGCGCCGGCGTATGCCTCCTCCGTGATGGTTAAGGAGTTGGACGCCAAATTATCACGGGAGCTTGGCAGCATCGCCAATCCTCCCGTATCGGTAGTATGCATGGGGCTCAGAACGGAACATATCAAGGGCGATGGCGTTGACGGCTTTGGGTTTTTGATTCCCTCCAGGGCCGGAAAAAAGACCCTGGGAACGCTGTTTGACTCGACTGTTTTTCCACACAGGGCGCCGGAGGGATATACCCTCTTGCGAACAATGGCCGGCGGGGCAAGAAATCCACACATCGCCCTGCTAAAAGACGACGACCTTATTTCAACCGTACTAACAGAACTCTCCGACATTATTGGCCTGAAAAATACCCCCGAAATGATAAAGATATACAGACACGAAAAGGCCATCCCACAGTATAACCAAGGCCATCCCGCAATGTTGGACAGGGTCAGCCACCTGATGCAACGGCACCGGGGACTGTATCTGCATGGCAATTCGTACAGGGGCATAGGGGTAAACGACTGCATAGAGACCTCCTTTGCGCTGGTTGAGACAATTGCCGGGGAGATGTTTGCAGATGCATAGCGATATCAGAAAGAACACGGATAACACGTATAGCTTTTTTTGTATGATTTATAAACATAAACCTTTATTAAGGAGGTAGCAATGACAGAGGAACAGATTGTAGCGAGATTAAGGTCAGATAACGAGCAATTCAGGAGGCTGTTTGAGGAGCACAGACACTTGGACCTGCAGATAGATGAGATGGACAGGAAGCTGTATCTGACCACCGAAGAGGACTTTCGCAGGAAGGAGATACAGAAGGAGAAACTGTTCAAAAAGGACAGAATTGCAGAGATGATAAGACAGTACAAGAAGATGCCGGATTATTCGATGGCAGTCGGGGTATCTTCGGAGGGGTGATGCCCCCTCCCCAGACCTCTTCCATAAAGGTAGGGGTATTGTGTTGATAAAACCAGGAGGTTATAGACATTGCGCAGTGACAAGGTAAAAAAGGGCATAGAGCGGGCGCCTCACCGGACGCTCCTCTATGCAACGGGGATACCGCCCTCTGAGATGAATAAGCCTTTTGTGGGAGTAGCGACGAGCTTTACGGACGTCATCCCCGGGCATATTGGGATGCGGGATATGGAACGGTTTATTGAAAAGGGTGTGCATACGGGCGGAGGGTATCCGTTTTTCTTTGGCATACCGGGCATCTGTGACGGCATAGCGATGGGACACAGTGGGATGTATTATTCGCTACCGTCGCGCGACCTGATAGCCGACATGATAGAGTCCATAGCCAATGCCCATCAGTTTGATGCCCTGGTGTTGCTGACCAACTGTGATAAGATAACCCCTGGGATGTTGATGGCCGCAGCGCGTGTCAATGTCCCCGCTATAGTGGTCACGGCCGGGCCAATGCACTCCGGACGTATAAGTGACAAGCGCCTGTCGCTGGTCAATGACACGTTTGAGGCCGTGGGCAGGTATCAGAGGGGATTAATCGGTGACAGTGAGCTTCAGGCCCTTGAGATGTGCGCATGTCCTGGGGTGGGTTCGTGTCAGGGGATGTACACGGCCAACACGATGGCCTGTGTGACGGAGTCGTTGGGAATGAGTCTGCCCTTTTGCGCGACTGCCCTGGCGGTCTCCTCTGAGAAGAAGCGCATAGCCTTCGAGAGCGGGCGCAGGATTGTAGACCTGGTCAGGGACAACATAACGCCGCGTGATATAATGACTCGTCAGGCCTTTGAAAACGCCATGCGCGTAGACACGGCCCTTGGAGGCTCTACCAACACGGTGTTGCACATACCGGCCATTGCCAACGACGCCGGCGTGCCGTTGCCCATATCGGTCTTTGACGAACTCAGCAAAACGACACCGCACATTGCCAACATGCTTCCCGGTGGCGAGCATTACCTTGAGGACTTGCATTATGCCGGAGGTATTCCGGCGGTGATGAAGCGGCTTGCATCGTTGCTTCACGACATGCCAACGGTCTGCGGCAGGAGTATCCGCGCGATAGTGGAGACGGCGGTCATTGTCAACGACGAGGTGATCCGTCCGCTGGATAAGGTGCATCACGCTGAGGGTGGGATAGCCATACTCAGTGGGACGCTGGCCCCCGATGGTGCGGTAGTCAAACAGTCTGCCGTGGTGGAGAAGATGATGTGCTTTGAGGGTACGGCCAAGGTGTTCAACTCCGAAGAAGAGGCGATGGCGGCCATCATGGCCGGTAAGATAGTTGCCGGAGACGTGGTGGTGATCCGCTACGAGGGACCCAAGGGTGGTCCCGGGATGCGGGAGATGCTATCGTGTACGGCTGCAATTGCCGGTATGGGGTTGAGCGATTCGGTAGCCCTTGTCACGGATGGCAGGTTCTCCGGGGGGACGCGTGGCCCCTGCGTGGGGCACATATCGCCCGAGGCAATGGAGGGCGGCATCATCGCCATCGTGCAGGACGGCGACAGGATAAGGATCGACATCCCACAACGAAAGCTCGACCTGCTCGTCAGCCAGGATGAGATCGACAAGAGGTTTAAGGATTGGCAGCCCCAACCCCCTAAGATAACCACCGGGTACCTCAGCAGGTATGCAAAGATGGTTACATCAGCAGCCACAGGCGCCATCATGAAAACATAGAGAAGAAAAAGATAGAAAAAGGGGGGAAAGGACTCT
>NZ_JABXWD010000399.1 GCF_019173545.1 Candidatus Magnetobacterium casense
ACCACAATCAACCGTGGTTGTCAGGATTTAAGCCACTTTTATCCCTTCATAATATGGCATTGTTACTATGCTTGAGCAACATGACCACGCTTGAATGGAGTGCTACCATATAGGCAATACTAACATTTAACACATGAATTTTGCAAACATCCAGGAAATAAGGGGGGCAGAAGAAAATCATGGGAGCCGTCCTCTTATTTTTCTTTAATCGCTTACTCCGAGGTATAGCATGAGGATGTCCCTGCCGTAAAAGAGTGCCACAACCGATGCTCCGGCCAGAAACGGGCCAAAGGGCACCTTCGTCTTTCGGCCCTTGCCCGCCAGCACAATCAGCGCAAGGCCGTAGACAGACCCCGTGAAGCTCCCGATAAAAGTGACCAGCAATGCGTGCTTCCAACCGAACATGGCGCCAAGCATTGCCATGAGTTTGATATCTCCGCCTCCCATGCCACCCTTGCTGAACACGGCTATGAGATAAAACATCCCCCCACCCACCAACAATCCAATGACAGACCCCTTAAGCCCCAACACTCCCCCATGTCCATAGAGGTCAGGGAGGATGAAATTTGCCGCCACCACCCCCGCAATCACTCCGGGGAGCGTTATCACATCGGGGATGATCTGATGGTCTATGTCTATGAATGTTATGACGATCAAGACAGAGAGCAACACCACATAAAACAAACAATGCCAGGTCAACCCAAACCGGTGAAATGCAAACACCCAAAACAACCCGTTTAGCAACTCCACAAGCGGGTACCGTAAGGATATCCCCTGTTTGCAGTAGTAACACCTCCCCAGGAGGAAGATGTAACTCAACAGCGGTATGTTCTGCCAGAAGGCAATGGGTCTGTTGCAGTTGGGACAGTGAGAGGGTGGACTGACCACTGACAGTTCCAGGGGCAGCCTGTATATGCACACGTTGAGGAATGAGCCGATCGCCAGTCCGGTTGTTAAAAAAACGGCGTAAAAGTAATACTGCGGGATTATCCCACTCACATCTGCCATTGTTGATACAGGCAATCGTGAGTGGCGGAATTAACCTTTGCGTTTTTCGTGAAAGATGTCATCGACAGCCTTTTCCTGACGCATCTTTGTATAGCGTGATTCGCTGATGATGTCAATGTCCCATCCGGTTAGCTTCATGGCTAGTTTAACGTTTTGTCCCTTCTTGCCGATGGCGATTGACAATTGAGAGTCTTCTACTACGGCCATGGCAGTTTTGTCTTCTTCGTTGACGCCGATCTTATCGACCTCTGATGGCGTCAATGCACGTGAGATGTAGATGCGGGGGTCCGGGGACCAGAGGATGATGTCAATGCGTTCTCCCCTGAGTTCGCGTACTATGGTCTGTACACGTGTTCCCTTCATCCCCACGCAGGCACCAACGGGGTCTATTGATGTGTCCTTGCAAAAGACGGCCAGCTTGGTACGCTCTCCCGGCTCACGCACTACGCCCTTTATGATGACAATGTTGTCCCCGATTTCGGGAACCTCCATCCTGAACAACTCTACGACAAAGTCGGTAGACGTCCGGGAGAGCATGATCTGCGGCCCCTTTGACGTTATGACAACTTCGCTTATGTATGCGCGCACCGTGTCGCCGACCTTGAGATGCTCCCTGTGTATGGTCTCCTTGACGGGCAGGATGGCCTCCGTCTTGCCGATACCTATGTAGTACATTCCCTTTTCACGACGCAACACCGTGCCGGAGGCTATGGTGCCAACCTTCGTTATAAACTTGTCGTATATAACGTCCCGTTCGGCCTCACGCACCTTTTGCAGTATGACCTGCTTTGCGGTCTGTGCTGCTATACGTCCAAAGTCCTTTATATCGAGCGGCTCCTTAATCGTATCGCCAACGGCAACCTTGTCGCTTAACAGAAGGGCATCGCTCAGGGCTATCTCCGTGTGCTTGTCACTGACCTGATCGACAACGGTCTTGATCTTGTATGCGGCTATCTCATAGTTATCGGGGTTGATAAACAGGCCGACATTTTCGCTCCTTATGAATTTCTTCTTCAGGGCGGTCAACATTGCCGACTCTATGGTTGTTCTCAATTGTGCCTTTGATATACCTTTTTCGTGGCTTAATTGCTCAATTACGTAACGGAGTTCCTTGCTCATCTTATCTCTATCTCCACTTGTGCCTTCGAAATGTTATCGAAAGGGATTTCCACGTTTTTCTTGTCCTCCTCCAGGAGGATAGAATTCGCCGTTACATCAAAAAGCCTGCCAAGGAAAAAGCTCTGCTTGCCTATCTTCTCCTTAGAAACCACCCTGAGGAGTTTACCGATACTTTTGGCAAAGTCCTCCCTTGTCTTTAATGGTCGGTCAATCCCCGGCGACGTCACCTCAAGCGTATATGGACCCGGTATAATGTCCTCCACATCAAGGACGGCGCTAAGTTGCCTGCTGACGTTGCTACAGTCCTCAAGCGTAACCCCGGAGGACGAGTCAATGGTTATAGACAAAACCCTTCTCCTTCCGGTGCCCTTGAGGACCACGTCAACAAGTTCCACGCCAACCACCTCTGCCACCTCTTGTACCAAAGGTCTCAGACGCTTATCTGTTAAACCTGCCGGCATCATATATTCATATGTCTTCTTGTTATTAAACTAAAAAAGTGGGATATTCCCACTCTCCTTTTGTCATTTATGTTACACCTAATAATTTATCATTTTCGTTAATGAAATGTCAAATTGCTATGTTTTTTTGTGTCCCTCAGAAAATCTATGGTAGCGATTTGTCAGTGTAGGGTTTATGTGGCATTTTTATGGGGTCAAGGGGACTGGTCCCCTTGCGGGGGGTTCTGAAGGGGGGCGGAGCCGCCCCTTTCTTTCTTCTATTCAAGCAGTATGTTGAGGATCAAAAGGCCGTCTATTCAGGTTTGACATTCTCTTCATAGCTTTCGTTGATATTGTAAGCCTTGTTGACTAGCTTGACGTTGACCTTGCCGGCTCGTACCTT
>NZ_JABXWD010000004.1 GCF_019173545.1 Candidatus Magnetobacterium casense
GTTGCCGTTATGGGTTGATCCTCCACGACGAGGACGACCACCCAGGCACCTACAAAACCAAACAATGGCGGTGGCTGCATGACCACGGTTGTTTGGGGTGCTACCAATAACAAAAGCAGCAGGAGATATCCACACGGAAAATGTCAGCTATATACGTTGGGAAAATCCGTTATTAGTAATGAATTACAAAGGCAGGGTTGCTCCGGCTATGCCAGGATGTCAGACTGTATGGACATTTGTTGATAGTAATGGTGTAACCCGCGAAGTGAACAAGATATATAAAACAAGCGACGGTAATAACTCACCAACGATTGCACCACTTCAGCCACACGCCAATACTGCTGTAGCACGCACCTGCGAGAGTTGTCATACAGACCCAAAGGCAATAGGGTATGGGGCAGGCGTCAGTCGTTCGTCCTCGAAAATAGACAAAGACAAACCTCACTTTGCAAATATGGGCGTTGATACTAATGCCGATATCCCCTGGTCTGAAAAAATCAAGCCTCAAATACCCGGGATACCAGGCTTTCCCTATGCCTGGGATCAGTTGGTTACTCGCAGCGGCATACAGACACAGAATCTTCCATTGCTTGCAGACCGTCCATTAAATACAGAAGAACGCAATAAGGTAGAACGTGAAGGGGCTTGTGTGGGATGTCATAAGTTTTATAACACCCCAACGTGGGATGCTGTTCGTAAAAACCTCCGTAAATACCTTAAAGTCAATGACGGACGTGCCTTAACACCTGAGGAACATGACAAGGCTGTTGAAAAAGCGGTGTTGGCACTTGCTAATTTCACCGGTGAGATTAAGACTCCGGCGGAACCAAAAACTGCTGCCCCTGTAATAAAATAGCAGCAGGAGCAGGTAAACTCACGTCTTTTAAAAACGGGAAGGTCTTAACAGGCTTTCCCGTTTCAAACTGCGTAGAAATAAGACGGTTGCACCAAAGAATATTTTCATATGCTTTTTCTAACCATACATTACCCATGACTTTCTTATGCGCCCCTGTAATAAAATTGTGTTTACTATGTGCCATCTTATAGTGTATACTACAGCGTTAAGTCATTAGATACCGTAAGGTTATAAAGTGGTGCTTGAATGTAGAAGAGAATACCCTGGTCGGGTTATCTGATACATGATGGAATTATGATAAAAAATATGAAGGAGTAAGCAATGGGCAATGAATACAAGCTGCCGGAGAGGTTCTTAGAGTAACCGGTGCAGGATATCATAAACAAGCTCTTTGACGATCTCCTCGGAGAGGGTGCCCTGTGGCTGATGATCTGGCGGCAAAAGGCTTGGTACATAGTCGGTTTTGCGCTCTTTCTGGTGGTGATGGCCGTTATAGTGTTTGCCAGGGACGCCCTGGCCAAAAGGACAAGGTTGTTGAGCGTTGTGCGTTACGGATTCCTGCTGACGGCCTTTGTGTATGTCGGTCTGGTGCTCAAGGCACAGCCCACTACAACAAACCTCGTCACCCCCATCAACAGCGTTGCGGTGGAGCATCAGTTCCCTCTTGGGCTGTTTCTGATGGAGCCGTTTCTCTTTCTGACGTTTCTGTTTATCGGGCTGAGTGTGTTGTTGTGGGGGCGGGGGGTGTTTTGTGGCTGGATGTGTCCCTATGGTGCAATGGTTGAGCTTCTGAGCGGGATTGTCAGGACAATACGTGGAACACTGCCGTCGCTGTTGGCGCAAAAGCTACATGGAAGGCTGTTGTATGTACGTTATGTCGTGTTCTTTGTCATCATCGGGGTGTCGTTTTACAGCTTCATGCTTTCGGAATACATGACCGAGGTTGAGCCGTTTAAGACACTCGTGTTACGGTTCAACAGGCAGTGGTACTTTGTGGCGTACTTTGTCTTTCTGACGGTTGGGTCGGTGGTGTTTTATCGGTCGTTCTGTCAGTATCTCTGTCCGCTGGGGGCGGGGATATCGCTACCGTTGTTTTTGAGGTGGTTGCCGCTGATAAAGTTAAAGCGATATGAGTTTTGTTCCACTTGCAAGATATGTTACAAGGACTGCATGGCTGGCGCTATAACAACCAACGGCGTCATTGACCCGCGCAGTTGTCTCTACTGTCTGGACTGTCAGGTAAACTACTGGGATAACAGGCGCTGTCCTGCTTTGATAGCACAAAGAATGAAGGAAGAAAAAGAAAAGAAGGGGGGCGGCTCCGCCCCCCCCCTCAGACCCCCCCCGCAAGGGGACCAGTCCCCTTGACCCCGTAATGGGCTTGTCAATCATATTAATGGTTATGTTTATCTCTCCAGCGTATTCTATGGCTGCGGGGAGGACGTTGAGTGTTGGCGAAAAGGAAAAATATACTTCAATAGCGTCGGCCATCAAGGACGCTCGTAACGGCGACACTATCGAAGTTCGAGGGGGAAAATATGAAGAACATCTCAAGATCGACAAGGCCCTGCACCTCAAGGGGATAGACAATCCTACGATTTTTGCGAAAAACGGACATCTGGTTATCATCACCAGTCCTCGTGTAACGCTTGAGGGGTTTACCCTGACCTACGACGGCACGGAGCTTGACACCGACGACACGGCCATTGCCATTGCGCGGTATGCCGATGATGTTGTGATCAAAAACAACAAGTTGTTAAACATCATGTTCGGGATACGAAACCTCGAGGGGATCAACATAAGGATCGAAAACAATACTATAAGCGGCATTGAGAAGTTTGACGAAAACAACCGTGGCAACTGCATGAGCTTTACGGGCAGTTTCAAGGCCGTCATTACGGGCAACACACTTACGCACTGTCGCGACGCAATGTACATGGAGGTCTGCCACAACGCCACGGTCACGGAAAATAAGATATCCAAGTGTCGTTACGCAATCCATACGATGTGGGTGGATGCGGGGGATTTCAGCAGAAACATGGTCTTTGACAACCTCGTTGGCATGGCGATCATGTACACGAAGAACTCAAAGATCAACGGCAACACCTGCGTTGGCAACAAAACACACGGGGTGTTGTTAAATCAGACAGTACGTAGCGAAATAAATAACAACACTGTCGTCAGCAACACAAAGGGGATGTTCCTGTACAACTCCATAGAAAATATGATAACCTCAAACCTGATCATGAACAACAACATGGGGCTGCACAACTGGGGCGGTTCAGAAGAAAACGCCATCCACCAGAACTCCTTTATCAGAAACGAGGTGCAGGTAAAGTACGTCTCGGCCAGAAACCAACAGTGGGACGACAACTACTGGAGCGACTACCTGGGCTGGGACCTCTCCGGCACCGGAAAGGGGGACGTCCCCTATGAGTCCAACACGGTGGTGGACCACATATTCTGGAGGTATCCGATGGCAAAGCTCTTGTTTGCAAGCCCTTCGCTACACTTTTTGAAGATGCTTGAGAAGCAGTTTCCAGTAATTAACGTACCAAAGGTGATCGACAACATGCCTGCAATGCAGCCCTTTCACGCCAATTGGAAGGAGCTCCTGGAGGGCTATGCCAAGTACGTACCGGCAAAGTACTACGGCGATGTCGAAAAACTTGTAAACATGCCAGGAGGGGCGTTCTGAATAAATATATGGACAACTTAGGATTGAGCATTATGGGGTCAAGGGGGCTGGCCCCCTTGCAGGGGAGGTCTGAGGAGGGGGCGGAGCCGCCCTCCTTCTTTCTCTTGCCTTGTATGTTAATTATGGATAGGTGCTTATGCTGAACTTTCAACAGGTGTCCAAGAACTACGCTGAGGTCAGGGCGGTTGACACCGTGACGTTTGAGCTACGAACCGGTGAGGTGTTTGGCCTGGTCGGTCCAAACGGCTCCGGCAAGTCAACACTCTTAAAACTGATGCTCGGTATCATCAAGCCCTCCGCTGGACAACTCCTGGTCAATGGCCAGACGCTCTCGGAAAAGGGTTGGCAGGACTTCAGAAAAACAATCGGATTTATGCCCGAACGGATATCCTTCTACGACAACCTCACGGGTGCTGAGACTCTGAGGCTGTTTGCCCGCATCAAGGGTGGCAGCGTAGATAGCATCACCGACATCCTTGACAAGCTCCTCTCCAAAGACGCCCTCAACCGTCGGGTCGGAGGCTACTCAAAGGGGATGAGGCAACGGTTGAATCTTGCCCAGGCACTGGTCAACACCCCGTCGCTGCTGGTGCTGGATGAGCCGACATCGGGGCTTGACCCAATCGGTACACGCCAACTCTACGAAATCATTGACAGCGTCAGAAGGGTCAGACCCCTGACCGTGGTGCTGTCCTCCCACATACTGGCCGAAATCGAAGACAAGGTCACGCGCGTGGGCGTGATGAAAAGCGGCGAGCTAAAGGCGTGTGGCACCCTCGATGAACTCTACGAAGGCTTTAATCTGCCGCTGAAACTATACATCGCCCTCAAGGACAGGAACTCACTCCTGGAGGAGATACTTAACAGGGATGGCGCCGTCAATATCGCCTACAGGGATAATCATCTCATGGCAGACCTGCCCCGGGAGCATAAGTTCAGGGTATTGTCATCGATCCTTGAGCAGAAGAACCTGTTTGTCGATTTCTCCGTGAGGGAGCCAAATCTCGAGGAGGTGTTCTTTGGTATTCACTGATGCCATGCGGGCCATTGCCCACAAGGAGGTCTCCGACAAGCTCAAGAGCAAGTGGGTGGGAGTCATAACCGTCGGATTTGCCCTCTTTACGCTGATTATAGCGTACTTCGGTACGGCCACCACCGGGATCGCCAGCTTCAGAAACATGGAGGCCACCATCGCTAGCCTAACCTCGCTGGTTATCTACTTCATCCCCCTGCTGGCGCTGACCCTGGGCGGTGGAGTGATCGCCGATGAGCGCGACCGCCATACCCTGGAGTTCTACCTGGCCTCGCCAATTTCGGTAACGGAGTTTCTGACGGGCAAGTTCATCGGACTGGCCATTGCCCTGACGCTTCCTGCCGTACTGGGGTTTGGCCTCTGCGGCGTAGTCCTGGTTGCCAAAACAGGGATTGGGTCGCTAGGCAGCTATCTGGCCTTCATGCTGAATTCCGTGATCCTGGGCCTGATGTTTCTGAGCATTTCGTTTCTGGTATCGGTAGTCTTTTATGAAAGGAGTAAGGTAATAGCCTTTACGATATTTCTGTGGCTGTTCTTTACGATACTCTATGACATGGGTCTGATCGGTGTGTTGATTGTAACAAAAGGCGTGTTGAGTCCAAAGATATTTTCGGCGCTATTGATGCTAAACCCCGTTGACGTATACAGAATCCTAAACTTTGTAACAATAGGTAAGTACATGATATTTTTGGGGATGTCATCAGTAGACCTGCCAAAATTCATCAATGCCCCCGTGTTATGGGTCGTTTGTCTGCTGTGGGTGTGTATCCCCCTGTTGTTGAGTTACAGATTCTTTAAGAAACGGTATCTGACATAAATAATGATGATAATGAGCATTAGGATTAATAATGAAGGGGTCAAGGGGACTGGTCCCCTTGCAGGGGGTTCTGAAGGGGGGCGGAGCCGCCCCTTTCTTTTCCCTTTCTTTTCCCTGCAAGTTAAATAAGGCAAAAAACGGAGGATTTGAACAGTGAATAAGTTTGTTAGCTGGTTTGTTGTATTTGTATGTGCGTTTTTGTCTACAGGCAAGACGCAAGCATACGACGTAATGGAGGTCAAGGACGCCTCTACGCTCAAAGGCGTAGTAAAGTACTCCGCCGCCCCGCCCAAGGATGACGTTATAAGCATCACCAAGGATGAGCAGACGTGCGGTAAGACCCAGGAGTCGGGCGAGTATCTGATAACGGACATGCGTGTGAAAAATGCCGTGGTGTGGCTGGAAAACGTCAAGAGCGGCAAGCCCCTGCCAAAGACACCCGTAGCAATTACATTCAGAAAGTGCAAGGTTGACCCCCTTGTCAGCGTGGGTTTTGCAGGCGGAGAATACGTCTTTAAAAACGACGACCCCCTGCTGCACACCATTCAATTGAAACTTGGCCTCAAGTACCAGAAAAAGCTCTCCGGCAGGCCGCTCACCGACGGTTCAACGATTTTAAACCTGGCGCTGGCGGATAAGGGCACGGAGATCAAGAAGCCTGTAAAAGACTCTCACCGTTACACCCAAGAAACAGGTTTTATAACCGTCAAGAGCAATGCGCATGACTGGATACGCGGCTACGTCTTTGTCTTTGACCATCCCTACGCCGCCGTAACAAATTACAAGGGTGAGTTTGAGTTTGACGGCCTGCCTGCGGGGGAGTACATCCTCAATGTCTGGCATGAGGGCCTCGGGATGATTGCAATGCCTGTCAGAACGATAGCCGGTCAAACCAGCACCGTGGAGACAGACCTGGCAACAAAGGATAAGCAGGCAGCACAGGTTACGGCTCAGGCGGCGCCCCAGGCAACACCAAAGGAGGAATCTCCCACACACAAGGCGACAGGGCCAAAGATAGAGTTCAAGGAGACCCGCCATGACTTTGGCTCCACGGAACAAAAAAAGACCGTGAGCCATCAGTTTGAGTTTGTCAATACGGGTACGGGAAAGCTCCTCATCAACAAAATCGTACCCGGCTGAAGGCGTTGCACAAGTGCCTCTGCCAGTTCGGCGGAGATAGGACCCGGAGAGAGTGGCTTCATAACTGTAACGTATAATGCTGATGATCCCCTTGGCAAGGTCAACAGGGGTGCTGAGGTATGGACAAACGATCCTGACAAGGCGATGACGACCCTGTTCTTGCAAGGAGAGATTGTTGCAACAACAGATAAAGGCAAATGATACATGGCTGAATCTCTGATAAGCAGACGCAATTTTCTGATAGGCTGCCTTGCCGGTGCCGGTGCGCTCTGTTTGGGCAGAGGGAATTGTCATGCCGGTGGCGCAAACGATGCGCAGGTCAAGTCCCTTACGCTGAAGATCAGGTATACGACGGAGTTCATGCGCTGCCCTAAAGACGAAGACATCGGCATATGGTTGCCGATCCCCCCTGACGACAAGGAGCAGGAGATAACAGCCTTGACGCTACAGTCAAGATTGCCGTTTAAGAAGCACGACAAGCAACCGAACAAGGTCTTTTACTGTAAGAGTCGCAACATGCCCAAGGGTGAACGGATAACCCTCAGCTACACGATAAGACGCACCAATATCGGCACCACGGAGAACAAGGACGATGACCCCAAGCAGTACCTGATCCCCTCGGAATGGGAGAAGTGGGACGACAATATCACGCAGTACGTTGACACCACAATTGGCAAGGCCACTGAGCCGGTTGTCATAGCAAGAAAGCTCTGCGACGGTATCATCCAGCGAACGGCGTACCTGCCCAAGGTGTGTACCCGCGGGGTCAGCACGCTGGCCTTTGAGGAGAAGTCCGGTCGCAACGACGACTTTAATGCCATGCTCCGGTCAATGCTGATGTACAAGGGCATTGCTGTTAAGTGGCAGCAGGGCATGATGTTGCCCTATCCATCCGAAATGAAACAGACCGGAGAGATCGAGGCCGACTGCATAAATGCCCATAGCTGGCTTATGGTTCACGTCGGCAATGGCAAGTGGATGCCGGTAGACGTATCGGAGGCCAAGCAACGCCCCGACCTCAAGGACTTCTACCTCGGCAATCTGGTGCCAAACAGGATACGGATGTCCACTGGACGAGGCCTGACCCTTGAACCGCCCCAGCAGGAAATCCTCAACACCTTTGCATACACACATGCAGAGGCAAATGGCATCCCGCTGATCTATGGGCATAACTACAAGAATTTCATCCAGTATGAACTCCTAAAATTGGAGAAATAAGTTGAGGGACAATAGGGATGAAGGGGTAGCACCACAATCAACCGTGGTTGCCAGGATTTAAACCATTTTCATATTTTCGTAGTATGGCATTGTTACTGTGCCTAAGCGATGTGATCACGCCGAGCTGGAGTGCTACCAATGAAGGAACTTAGGATGAAAATAAGGGTAATCACTAGATTCTTGTTGCTGTTTATAGGGGCGTTGTTGGCCTCTATAGGCCTGGAGTTGTTTCTTATCCCTAATAATATTATTGACGGTGGTATTACAGGGATTTCAATAATGTTGGGATATGTAACAAAGCTACCTATAGGGGGTTTTATATTTGTCCTGAACTTACCATTCCTGTTTGTGGGTTATAAGCATATAGGGAAGACATTTGCTATCTCTATGTTCTTCTCTGTAGTTTGTCTGTCGATCATGGTAGTTTTTCTGCATCCCATTGAGGAGTTTACCAAAGACCTGTTGTTGGTTACCGTTTTTGGTGGCATCTTTTTAGGTGCCGGTGTTGGTTTGGTCATAAGACATGGGGGTTGTCTGGACGGCACAGAGGTTGTTGCAATAATAGTAGACAAGAAGACAGGGTTTTCTGTGGGTGAGATAGTGCTGTTCTTTAATATATTTATATTATCGTTGGCCGGCTTCGTCTTTGGATGGGACAGGGCTATGTATTCCCTGTTAGCCTACCTCATAGCATTTAAGGTTGTAGATATAACCATAGAGGGGTTGGTTGAATCAAAAGCGGTCATGGTAGTGTCGGATAAGCCAGATGTAATTGCTGATGCACTTATGAATAGACTTGGCAGAGGTGTTACGTATTTTTATGGCAAAGGTGGTTACTCCTCGCAAGAAAAGGCAATTCTCTACTCTATAGTCTCACGCCTGGAAGTATCAAAGCTTAAGACCATTGTCAATGAAATAGACAACAATGCCTTTATTGTATTATCTGACGTGCGTGAGGTCATGGGTGGGACTGTGCATAAAAAACCGATTCATTAAATGCTCTGCGTACCTTGACAATGTCACATTACAAATCCTGCAATTAAACGATGTCTGAACCACGATTTAACAGATTAAGAGATTATCAGGATTTATGTGAAAGAAGGCATTATTTCTTTTTCCTGTAAATCCTTTAATCCGTGTAATCCTAGTTCAGACAATCCCTGATGTTTACTTAAATGTGACATTGTCAAGGTAATTACGTACATAAATAGAGGGACAGATCAAGATCATTATTGATATTGACATAAGATGATGTTTTGTGGTAGATTCAAAGCCATATGCGAGAGTGGCGATACTGACATATACGTTTAACTTAGAGCCTAAGTGAGGCAATAATTTTCCCCCTCTCTCTAATAAAGTACCCATGAATCTATATATTAGGAAGGATAATTTGATGATTGCATTGAGGACATTATTTTTGTTACCATTAGCGTTACTCCTGTTACCTGCGTCCGGCTCCGCTCTGACGACGATAAAGGAGGGCGCTTTGGTGCCAACGTTTGTTATGGTTGATGATAACGATAAAAAGACAGATATAGCCACGTTGATAGATAAACCAACGATTATCTATTTTACGCACAATGCGTGTCATTACTGCACGCAGATAATAGCCCTCCTCAAAAGGGCCGAGGAAAAGTTTGGAAACAAGAACTTGCGCATAATAGGCATAAATACCATGGCCAAAGACGGCAAACTGGTAAAGGCCTACAAGAAGGAGCTTGGCTTTGTCTTTCCGATGTTTGCGGGTAACCGTCCGGACGTCCTGGCTGCGTACAGGATCAACTATGTGCCGGTGTTGGTCTTTGTCGATGCCAATAAGGTTGTCAGAAACATTGTAGGACATTACATACATGAAAAAGAACTTCATGACCACATCAGGTCACTTACAAACAAGTGAGGTTTGTGGTACAATATCGACGGTTAGAACTAACGATGGGATATGTCTGTGATTGCTTGATTTTCAAGGAAGCACAGATTAAAATAATCTAAACCTTATGGAGGTACCAATGAGAAAGATAGTTTTAGGTGTAGTGTTAATGGCATTGCTGATTCCGGCAGCGCTGTTTGCAGAGGTCAAGGCTTACACAGTGGAAGATGTCAAGGGTGGAGGCAGCATCAAGGGCAAGATAAAGGCGTCGTCAGCCGTACCTGATGAAACGTTAACAATCAACAAGGATGAGGCCGCTTGTGGAAGCAAAGTACCGGCAATGAAGTATTTGATTTCCTCTGACCTGGGCGTAAAGAATGTCATAGTCAGCATTGAGAACATCGAAAAGGGAAAGGCAGTTCCAAAGACAGACCTGGTAGTCAACAACAAGAAGTGCGTATTTGAACCGCTTGCAGGTATTGCGTATGTAGGGCAGAAGTACATCATCAAGAATGAAGACCCCATCTTCCACAACACGTCACTGGGCATAATGCTGGGAGAGGGCAAGAAACGGACAGTGTATAATCTGGCCCTGCCAAACAAGGACCAGACCATTGAAAAACCAGTTAAGGTAGCCGGTTTTCAGATAGTGCAGTGTGACGCCCACGCATGGATGAGAAGCTACGTCTATGCCTCCAAGCACCCCTATGTTGTCATCACCGACGACAAGGGAACGTTTGAGATAAAGGACATCCCCGCCGGGAATTACAAGGTAAAGGTCTGGCATGAGGGTTTTGGCGATGTAACAAAAGACGTTGAGGTAAAGGCTGGTGCCGCTGCTACGCTGGACCATACATTTTCAAAAAAGTAGAGACTACCAGCTATAGCTAAGAAGAATGAGACTTATGTCGTAATATAACGGAGATGATATATGGCTGAAGTTAGTGTAACGAAGGGTTTAATAAAAGGAGTGGTAAAGATAACCTTGCTGCTCACGGTGGCGTTTGTATGCCTGTTCGCCTTTGGGAAAATGCTTTCAGCACCCACGGAGGATGGCTACAGATTCTTTCCACTGATAGGCAGTAGGGTGTGGGTGTGGATTATAGCACAATTGCACCTGAACTTTGCCGCCTTTGTCTTAGGTGTCCCTATATTTGCGGTTTCTATGGAGTTTCTAAGCTGGAAACGCTCAGATGACAGGCTCGACCGGATAGCATATGACTTTACAAAGATATTTACGCTTGCCTATACCTTAACGGCAATAGCCGGCACCGTACTTCTGGTGAGCTTGCCCCTGTTGTATCCAAAATTTATCGACCACATGCTGAAGATACTTGGACCAACGTGGTGGGCGTACATACTCCTGATGTATGGTGAGGTGCTGGTCTGCTACTACTACTATTACTCCTGGCGCCAGATGAAGGATAAAAAGGGCACGCATGTAGCTATCGGGGGACTGTTAAACATTATGGGCGCTATGATGCTCCTGCTAACAAGTTCGTGGGTAGGATACATGACCACACCGGCAGGCGTTAGCGAAACAGGTGAATTGGTCAACAGATGGGCCGCCATAAATACGTATATGTGGATACCCCTTTCGTTACACAGACTTGTTGCCAACGTTGTCTTTGGAGCCGGTATCGCCGCTGCTTATGCGGCCTACCGGTTTATAACATCCGAAACGGACGAGGACAGGGCATACTACGACTGGATGGGATATACATCGGCGATGATTTCCATCGGAGCCTCGATTATCCTCCCCGGAATCGGTTATCTGCTTGGCGTTGAAATATACCAGTTCAACGAACAGATGGGTATACAGCTCATGGGCGGTTTCTTTGCTTGGATGTGGGTTATGCAGGCAATCCTCATCGGGGCAATCCTGATGTTTGTAAACTACTACCTGTGGATTTCGCTCAATAAAATGCCTGGCGGAGAACGATACTTCAAGTACGTAAAGTACCTCTTTATCGTGATGCTTATGGGATACGCAATATGGCTGACCCCGCACAGTGTTGCCCTCAGCCTCGAAGAAGCAAGACGTATCGGCGCCTATCACCCAATACTCGGTAACCTGGGCGTTATGGCTGCCAAAAATACCGCCGTTGTCATCTCCTATCTGGCAACCTTCCTGAGCTATGCCATATTTAAGATGAGCAACAAGGAACCCATTGTACCCTGGGCAAAGGCCGGCAATGCGGCAAGGATCGCCATAGTGTTTGTGTCAACCGTGTCGATGTTGGGGATTGGCGTATATAGCTATTTTGTATCCTCAGCCATAAGGGTAAAGGTGCTATCTCCCATACAGTTTGGGATATTCTTTTTGACCATTATAGTCCTGTTTATCCTGGATAACATGATGTACAAAAACGCCAGGACCATAGGAGAACCCCGCTGGGGACAGATGCCCGAAAGGTCACAGTACGCCCTGATCGGCATAACCGTCACGTTTACGTGGCTAATGGCGATGATGGGCTACATGAGGTCAGGAGGCAGACAGTTCTGGCATGTCTATGGCGTAATGAAGGACACAAGCCCGGATGCCTATCTGCCAACGCACGGTTATGCGGGGATTGTGTGCTCGGTGGTGACGATTATATTCTTCCTGTTGATCGGTATGTTGTTCGCCAGCATTATGAAACTGGAAAAGGCGGCGGCGGCTAAAGGGGGGGCTAAGGCATGAAAGGTGGAGCAGTTAAACTCTTAGCAGTTGTAATAGGATTAAACATATTCTTTGCCTATATAGGCCTCTACTTCCTGCCACAGTCCGAGTCCCAGCCACCAAAGACCGTAAAGATTGAAAAAGGTATCACACAGGAAGAGCTTGTAAGCATAGGCGAGGAGATCATCTTTAGTAAAGGGCAGTGTATGGTCTGCCATCCAATGCAGGCCGAAACAGGGATGCGTGCCCCCGCCATAGCAACCATCGGTAGCGAAATGGATAAAAACGCAAAAGAAAAAAATATGACTCCGGAGGCCTATGCCTTTGAGGGTCTCGTCAATCCCGATGCAACTGTAGCAAAGGGATTTGAAAAGATGATGCCCCCCGTTCACAAGGCACCCACGTCGCTCACCGAGGGCGAGTTGATAGCCGTAGCGGCATTTCTACAGAGCAAGGGGGCAAAAGTGACCATCTCATTCCCCGACTCTGTGCCGGCCCTGCAAGAGCAGATCGCCAGAGAAGCCAAACAAGGAGGTAGTTAATCATTATGCTTAAGATATATCCCGTTATAGCTGCCGTTGGGCTTTTGATCTCTATTGTAGCGGTCATGAGAAGGTCGCCGTTGTTTAACTTTATAGGAATCCTGACCTGCATCTACGGTGCGTTAAAGGGTGCGGCGCTCTTTATACCTCCGTTTCCGGGGCAGGTTATTACCATGTACATGGCGATGTCGGTCTTTTCCCTGCTGATCTACTTCTCCGTACAGGAGGAGGCCTTTCAGGCATTCCTGGAGCCCATCAAGGCGGTGCTCGGTGATGAGGACAAAAAAATCCTCAGAATCCTGATAGTGTTTATCGCACTGCCCTTGTTTGCAGGGTTTCTCACCTACACAAAGGTCAAGCCCGTGTACGAGCCTCCGGTATCGGCCAGGATCGTACACCCTGAGCCGGCCTCGCAGATAGACTTCAAGGGCAAGACCATAGATATCATTGGCCTTGAAAACCCCCTCAGAAAGGACACCGCAAACACCGCTAAAAACGTCGAGGACGGTAAGAAGATTTACTACCAGAACTGCTTCTATTGTCACGGCGATGACCTTGATGGCAAGGGCCATGTGGCAGAGGGGTACAATCCCCTGCCGTTGCCCTTCAGAGGCGGTGACACGATTGCGCAGTTGCCGGAATCCTTCGTGTTCTGGAGAGTGGCCAAGGGTTGGCGTGCGCTTCCGGCCGGATCGGGTCCGTGGAACTCCTCGATGCCTTCGTTTGAGGACTTCCTGACCGAAGACGACATCTGGAAGGTCATAATGTTCATCTACGAAGCCACCGGTAATAAGCCGAGGTAAGGGGAGGCCAAATTAAATATGAAAACAATAGCAGCAATAATATTGGTAATTGTATCGTTGATGTTTCCTGTCAGCGGCTACAGCGAGGACGCACCCAAGACAGAGGAAAAGAAACCCGTGGATGCCTCTGCCGGAAAGAGCATCTATGACGCATGGTGTGCACAGTGTCACGGCTATAAGGGCGATGCCGATGCCTATACCAAGGACGTAACGTTACCACTGCCGAGGGACTTTGCCTTTGGCGTATTCAAGTTCCGTTCCTCCTCACCGGGTGAGCCACCAACGGATGCCGACCTCACACGCATCATCAGAAAGGGCAATCCGGGGACATCAATGCCCCCGTGGGAGCGCTTTAGCGACGATGAGGTCAAGGCCATCGTTGCGCATGTAAAGACCTTTGCCCCTGACGTGTTCTCCAGTGAGGCAAAGTCTATAAAGCTCGACAATCCTCCAAAATCGACCCCCGAATCCATCGCAAAGGGCAAGGAACTCTTTAACAAGGCCAAGTGCGTGGAGTGTCACGGCACAGAGGGTCGAGGCAATGGCGAAAAGGGTTGGCAGGAGGATTTCAAGACCGATTGGGGTTATCGGGTTGCACCGGCCAATTACACACACGCCTGGGAGCTTAGAAACGGCTCCGACCTGGTCGATATCTACAGGACGATCTCAGCCGGTCTCTCCGGCACCCCAATGACGTCATACCTCGATTCGCTCAAGGACGATGAGCGGTGGGCGCTTGCGCACTTCATCAAGTCGTTGCAGGTGACCAGAAAGCTCGGCTTGGCGCTAAAGGTCAAGCAGGTGAAGTCCCTGCCGACCAGTGCTGATGACCCCGTGTGGAAGGAGGTTGAGTACCTTGATCTGCCAATGGGTGGACAGTTAATGTTTGAGCCGCGCCATTTTATCCCGACTATCACCAACGCAAGGCTCAGGGGTGTATACACGCCCACGGAGATCGCTGTAATGCTCGAGTGGACAGACAAGCAGCCCTCCAGGGGGGCAGACAACGTCCCACCCGATGCCGCACAAATACAGTTCCCCACCAAGATGGAGGAGGGCGCTGAGAGGCCCTACTTCTACCTGGGAAGCAGGAAGGCCACGGTCAATCTCTGGCAGTGGAAGGCCTCCGAGGACAATAAGGCCGCTTCTCTGACCGGCAAGGGCTATGACATGGCACCGGAGTCCAAGGAAAAGCAGAATGTGACTGCCGTGGGAACGTACACGGATGGTCTGTACCGGGTCATTTTCAAGCGTGCGCTCAACACCGACGCTGCGGATGATTCCGTGTTCACGGTTGGGAAGTTCATCCCGGTTGCGGTGCAGTTGTTTGACGGCAACAACGGCGAGGCTGACAACAAGGCAGCGATCTCGGCGTGGTACTTCCTGATGACGGAACCACCAACGCCCCTTAAGGTCTACGTAATGCCACCCATAGTAACGGCACTCGTCTTCGCAGTCGGCCTGATGATGCACAACGGCATGAGAGTCCAGCGCAAGAACAAGAAGAAGAAATAAGAAAAAAAAGAAGGGGGCGGCTCCGCCCCCCCTTCAGATCCCCCCTGCAAGGGGGCCAGCCCCCTTGACCCCATCCTGCGATATGCTGTAGAATAGTTCCCAAGTATTGTATAAATAAGGAGGTTGTGTGTGTCTGAGGTAACGATACTGCATGTATCGGATTTGCACATGGAGGAAAGGCATCGCAGGGACATTGATATTATCTTGGGTGCGCTTTATACAGATCTGGTGAATCTGCGTGACAAGGAATCCATAAAGCCCGACATTGTTGTCTTCACGGGCGACCTTGTCAAGGCAGGCAACAATGCTGATGAATTTGCCCTTGCGGAGAGTAAGCTTATCACGCCTTTAATGGAGACGTTGGGATTATCCAAAGACCAGTTCTTTTTTGTCCCCGGCAATCATGATATAGAAAACGATGATTCAAAACAAATCATAGCCGCCGGTGTTAGAACAAAATACGACACTACCAGTGCTCTTAACGATTTTCTTGATAAACTCGATTTGAAAGAAAATACATTTTACTTTGAAAATTCCAGCAACTTCAGGGCACTTAGAGACCGAATAGACAGCAAACACAAAGTAGAAGCAAATAAATTGTTTTCGACTTACAAAGTTAATGTAAAAGGCTTAAATATCGGGATCGGTTGTCTGAACTCAGCATGGTTGGCTTACACTGGTAAATCCGACGAGCGGAAGGTGCTTGTTTGTGAGAGACAGGTTGATAGCGTCCTTGATTACATAAAAGACTGCGATATTAAGATAGCCCTTATGCACCATCCCTTGGATTGGTTAGTTGATTTCGATAGGAAAGATGTTGAAGGCATTCTAAGGCAAAAGTTTGATTTCCTATTTACCGGGCATTTACATAACCCTGAGCCAAACTTTACCCAAAATGCCAGAGGGCCGCTGTTTCAATTTGAAGGCGGGACGCTGTTTAATGGTGACAGGAAGACAAACTATCATGGCTATACGATCATAAAAATAGAACACGATAAGGTTGGTGTGTATCTCAGAAAATACATTGACAATGGCAGGAGAGTTGACAAAGACGTTGACAGAGCGCCAGACGGTTATTTGTCGTTTAAACGTGCAATAAAACAACCACCACCTGATACAAAGAAGGACGCCACCATAATCTCCATGCTTGACGACATACAAGGCCGCCTCAAATTGACCAAAGTCCCCCTGTACGTCCCGCTGACGTGTGCCCACGACATAAGCATCCGCCAGAGTGCTATTGACCTCAAGGGCGAGGTGGACAAGTTCCTCGCCGATAAGCCTCAATCCGGCGTCTTGTTGCTCCTGGGGGATTCGGGTGCGGGGAAATCGACCTTCTGCGCCTGGTTGTTTGCAGAGTTGAAGGATGCGTACCTGAAGGACGCTGCTAATGCGCCGCTGCCGGTGTTCATCAAACTTGGCCCGCTGAGTGAGGGCGTAAGGGCCGGGACGTTTGTCGATGACGAATTGAGACTCTATGGATTAGACCGGTCGGCAATCGAAAGGCTCAAGCACGGCAAGCAAGTCATCTTCTTCCTTGACGGCTATGATGAGTTGGGCGAAAAGATATGGTTGTTCCAGGAAGGCTGGATTAATAGTTGGACGAACGCCAATGTGATAATTACGTGCAGGAATCAGCATATTTCCACGGGTGATGATTTTAGCCTCTTTTACAGGGCTGACCCATTGACCAATCGTCCTGATAAGGAAGGCTTTCGCTCCTTGTACATAACGCCTTTCTCCGAAAGCAAGGTTGACGCTTATTTGCAGAAATTTGTAAAGACGCTTGTCGCTGCTGAAGAACAATGGAAAAAACCTGATACTTATAAAAAACTGATCATCACGATTTATAACCTCAAAGAGCTGTCGTCAAATCCACTGCTCTTAAATATCATCGTAAAGACCATGCCATCTCTGGTAAAGGACGACAAGACCAGTTCGATAAATCGTAACCGCATATATACCAAGTTTATAACCGAATGGTTTGAAAAAGAAATAATAAAAGTGCAGATGTTTCGTAAAAAGACTTGCAGGATAAGTTATTTTTTTAAGTATGCAGAAAAATTAGCTTTTGAGATGTTTCTTGAGGGAGTAACCCAAATAAAGTTGCCAGAGGATGACCCCTTTGATGAAGATGAACCTGTAAAATGTTTACTGCATGAACTTCTAACCTCCGAGGACAGCAACTATGCAAAGTTCCGTTCAGGCTGTCCGATCCAGCGTGTGAAGGACGACACCTTTACGTTCATGCACAAGTCCTATCAGGAATACTTTGCTGCGCTAAGGCTCCAGCGAGCCATCAGCGAAGGCAGCAACGGTGCCCTGAACGATAAGTTGCTTACCGGAGAGTCGGCCATAATAGCCTTTCTGTCTGAGATGGAAGTAGAGAACCCCGCTTTGTTAAATATCGTGAAGGAGTCAAAGACCAACGGCTCCATTGAAATAGCTTCCTCAAATGCCGCCACGATTTTAAACGTCCGCAGGTTCTCTTTTTCAGGGCTTGATTTAAGTGGTGTATGTATCCCTGAAGCCGATCTGTCTTGTGCCGTGCTTGATAGCACGAATCTGTCCGGGGCAGATTTATATGGTGTTAGTTTTAGACAGGCCTTTCTCAGAGATACCAACCTGATTGGAAGCCTTATGGAAGCCGTGGAATTTGGCGAAATGCCCTATCTTCAAGGACACAGCGATACTGTTAGCAGCGTAGCAATCAGCCCGGACGGTACGAAGATCGTTAGCGGCAGTTGGGATGGAACCGTCAAGGTATGGGATATTGCCACTGGTAGGATGATTAATACCCTCCAAGGACACAGTAGTCCGGTTAGCAGCGTAGCAATCAGCCCGGACGGTACGAAGACCGTTAGCGGCAGTGAGGATCACTCCGTCAAGGTATGGGATATTGTCACAGGCAGCATCCTTAATACCCTCCAAGGACACCGCGATACTGTCTTCAGCGTAGCAATCAGCCCGAACGGTACGAAGATCGTTAGCGGCAGTTGGGATAACACCGTAAAGATATGGGATATTGCCACCGGCAGCATTCTTAATACACTACAAGGACACCGCGGTTGGGTTTACAGCGTAGCAATCAGCCCGGACGGTACGAAGACCGTTAGCGGCAGTTGGGATAAAACCGTCAAGGTATGGGATATTGCCACCGGCAGCATCCTTAATACCCTCCAAGGATACAGCGATACTGTTAGCAGCGTAGCAATCAGCCCGGACGGTACGAAAATCGTTAGCGGTAGTTGGGATCGCTCCGTCAATGTATGGGATATTGCCACCGGCAGCATCCTTAATACCCTACAAGGACACAGTAGTCAGGTTACCAGCGTAGCAATCAGCCCGGACGGTACGAAGACCGTTAGCGGCAGTAGGGGTCACTCCGTCAAGGTATGGGATATTGCCACAGGCAGCATCCTTAATACCCTACAAGGACACAGTAGTCCTGTTTTCAGCGTAGCAATCAGCCCGGACGGTACGAAGATCGTTAGCGGCAGTAGGGATCACTCCGTCAAGGTATGGGATATTGCCACCGGCAGGCTCCTCTGGACGACCAACCCGCGCCTCTACTGTGTCGGTGCGCAGATCGACGGCGTAACAGGGCTGTTGAATACCAATCGGCGACTGCTCCTGCAACAGGGGGCGGTTGACGGAGGGGCGGCGGCGGATAGAGACTGCATGAGGGTGATATCTTAATCTATCGTTGGAGCATGGCAATATTGGTTATCCTGTCTCCAAAATATCGGTTCTTCCGTATCTTCTTTATATTGCATGGTAGCACAAGAAAGAAAGGGGCGGTTTGTGGCAGGGGTGCCTCACCCCCTCCGCCCCCCTTCAGAACCCCCCGCAAGGGGACCAGTCCCCTTGACCCCTTCCTACGAAACCTTTTACCATGCTTTTTTAAGAGGATACGTTTCTTCCGTAAAGTGCGTGTGTAATAGTATAATAGGTGTAAAAAATATGAGGAGGTTGACTATGAAGACAAAGTTCATAGCGGTGACAGCGTTGAGCCTGATTCTCTGGCTGTCGGGTGTAGGATGCGTTTATGCTGCCTCGGACAATAAGGCGACCACGATTAAGGACGCCCTTAGCGAACGTATAGGCAAACGCGTGATACTAAAGATGGACTCCGGTGAGACCCTCGAAGGCACCGTGACCACGGTTGGCGAACAGGTTGTTACTATCTCAAAGTTGCCAGGAAAAGACTTCTATGACGCCATAATACGCATAGACAAAATCAACTCGGTGGTGTTTAAGGCACGAGAAAACTAAGTATTGAAAATTGCCTGTCTGTGCCATTGTGGGCGTGCGGGGTTTTGCCGGATAGGCCTTTCAGCGGTGTTTTACACTGTTTTATTTTCCAACATGGGGGTAATGAATGTCAATGATATCAGTGAAGTTTCAGTACGTCACAGGGATCGCCAGGAGTGTCTTTACAAATGCGCGTCTGGTTGGTAGCTGGGATGAGGCAGGTAAGTACTCAACCACATGGACGTCAGTTGCAATGAAGGAGGTTACCGGCACGGATGGATGTCCGGTGTTTGAGACGGAGGTTGAGTTTGATTCATCCCAAACCGGACATAGTTTTCAGTGGGGGGTGGTGCTGGACAGATTCAATGCAACAGACAAGGATATGTGGGGCATAACCACTGAGGTAAATGATAAAAACTCCATGCACAAACACCGCGAGTTTACCTTAACCCCACCTCCATCTGCGGGAAAACAAACGGAAGTATACTTTCTGACCCACTGCCGACGCCTTGGTGCAAACAAGTACTTTGCAACGGGCCAGTCCAAGCCCCTGATACAGTTTGCCGTGTGGGCACCCAATGCCAAAGATGTCGAGGTAGTCTTTGGTACCCTTGCAACGGGTTACATAGCGGACAACGGTGCCGGCATAGACCCCGGCGTACCCGCACTGGCCATGAAACGGCAGCCTGATGGCGTGTGGCTGAGTGAGCCGGCGAAGTATTTCGAAGACTACGACCACAAGCGCCCATACATGTTTAAAGTAACCAAGGGCAGTGGGGCGGTTGTCTATCGCACCGACCTCTACTCAAGGTGTCAGATAGGAAGCGGCAGGTTTGACCCTAAAGGAGCCGCATATAAGGGCGACATCAGGGACCTCGATGGTGGAAAAAGCTGTTCCGTTGTAGTTGACAGCGAAAAGGTTGCCAGGGACTTTGAGAAGGCCAACTCTATAGACCCCCTTGATATGACAACGCAGGAGAATTTCTGGCAACAGGATAATACACTCCGCAAGGATGTCAGATTTCCCAGGAGGGTTGAAGACCTCGTCATATATGAACTACAGGTCGGCGCCCTCGGGTATGGAAAAAAGGATGCAAACGGCAATGATATAGATGGTAATATTACGGATGCGATGGCGTTTTTGAACAAGCATGTCAAGGACGTCGGAGCCAACTGTGTAGAGCTTCTGCCCGTATCGGAGTTTGGCGGTGTGGAGTCATGGGGCTATGCGACGTCTCATTACTTTGCCGTTGAGTACAGCATAGGAGGCAGAGACCAGATAAAGCACTTCATACGTGAGTGTCACAAACACGGGATATCCGTACTGTTTGACGTTGTATACAACCACTTTGCGCATGACGCAGACCGCTCCGAATGGATGTATGACGCCGATACGCACGAGGACAACATCTACTACTGGTTTGAGGGCAGCTCATCGGATTACAGAAAAACAAGCGGTGAACCATTTCCCGAGGGCGGCTATCTCGATAACCTCTCAACGGCCTTTGCACCTCGCTTTTACAATGAGATGGTCAGAAAGATGTTTATCAGCAGTGCCGTGATGCTCATGGAGGAGTTTCACGTTGACGGCTTCCGTGTAGACCAGACCACCTCGATACACAGCTATAACGTGCTCCACGCTGATGGCAGACAGGTTGCCGATGCAAACGCCTTTGGTGCGAAACTCCTGAGGGAGTACACCAGGACACTCAAGCTCATTAATCCCGATGTGGTCTTGACGGCAGAGGACCACTCCGAGTGGGACTGTGTAACCAAGTCTCTGCATGAGGGCGATGATGCCATAGGGTTTGATGCGGCCTGGTTTTCGGACTTTTACCACCACCTCTGTGGCGGAAGCGGCGACGGAAACGATAAGGCCCGGTTGATCAAACGGGCAGGTCAGGGCGGAGATGGCCCGCTGAACTTCGGTTACTTTGTCGGGGCGCTTAACTACTCCGGCAATAAGAAGGTGGTCTATCACATATCCCACGATGAGGCACATCAGGGAGAGGGCGATAACGTGCTCAGTGCAAGGACGATAGTGATCGCCTGTAACCACAGTCCGCTCATAGGGGATATCAGGCGGTATGCAGAAGCTCGCAGCCGATTTGCATTTGGCATGTCGATGCTTTCGGCGGCAACCCCCATGTTTTTGTTTGGCGAGGAGGTTGGCGCAGAAAAGGCATACACCTACGACAAGTACTTCAAAAACAAAGACGACATCATTGGCATGAGAAACACTTACGGGGCAAATATGTTCAAGTTTTATCAGGACATGATAGCCTTCAGAAAAAACAACAACTGTATCCGCTCACACGATATAAAGACCATCTACGTAAAAGATGACACCAGGGTCCTTGCCTTTACACGCAAGGAGCTGAGTGAGGGTGTACTGCAAGAGTACCTTGTAGTAGGCAGTCTGCACAATCAGCCCTACGATAACGGATACACCCTCTACAACGTTGAATTGAGTGATGGCATGTGGCATGAGGTCTTCAACAGTGACGCCGGTATCTATGGTGGAGACAACGTGGGTAATTACGGGGCAGACCTGACCTCATCCGGAGGAACGATTACAGTGGTAATTCCCGCAAACGGATTCGTTGTGCTCAAAAAAGAGCAATAAGTACATAGACGGTATGGTTAAGCATAATGGGGTCAAGGGGACTGGTCCCCTTGCGGGGGGGTCTGAGGGGGGGCGGAGCCGCCCCCTTCTTTCTTCTTTCTTCTTTCGTATATAATTAATCATAGGCAGGCACTTAAGCGGCGATGTTGTTATTGGTGTCGTCGCTTAAGTATTGTCGGCCTAAATGAGATGTCAAAAAAAGTATGAACTCTTTTAAAACAGTCAGTTCGGATACGCCGGAGCCACAGAGGGCGTACAGGAACCTCCTTGCCTTTTCCGAAGGCGCTCCTGAGACCATAGAATCGATGAGCGACCAACAACTGCACACAACGGCCCTGCTGTTTGCATGTAGCCAGTTTCTGGCCAACTACGCAGTCAAATGCCCAACGACTTACCTGGAATGCCTAGTTGACATGGACACCCCAATAGATGCACAACTCCTGAGAGACTATGTGGCATCAACACTAGCTGAATCACCCCCCGCGGACATGTTTGAGTTCATCAGACGGCTCAAGTACAGATATATGCTACACATCACCCTGCGCAACCTCACGGGCAGGACAGACGTCACCACCGGCATGATGGAACTGAGCGCCCTGGCCGACGTCATCATCGAAACGGCCAATCGACACACATGGCAACAAATAACCCTCAAGTACGGTGCCCCCTCGGATGACCGTATAAGCGTCATTGCACTGGGCAAGCTGGGGGCCTTGGAGCTTAACTACAGCTCCGATGTTGACCTGATATTCTGCTACGGCAGCTCGGAGGGACAAACCACCGGCGTGGTGAGTCAACACGGCATGACCATGAACAGGCTCAGTAACCACGAGTACTACTGCAAGGGGGTTGAGCTGTTTGCCAAGCTGCTCAATCAGAGCACACCGGATGGCTTTGCCTACAGGGTAGACCTCAGACTCAGACCCCAGGGGGCAAAGGGCGAACTGGCGTTGTCCCTGAGCGGCTACGAACAGTACTACGAGTCGTGGGGGCGGGAGTGGGAGCGGGTGGCACTGATCCGGGCACGTCACGTTGCCGGAGACCGGAGGCTCGGAGCGGAGTTCATCGACATGATAAGGCCATTTGTCTACAGAAAGTACATAGATATGCGCGCCATTGACGAAATAAAAAAACTCAAACGCAAAATAGACCAGACCTTTAACGACAACGATATCAAAAAGGGCTTCGGTGGCATTCGTGAGGTGGAGTTCTTTGCCCAGGCGCTGCAACTGGTCTACGGCGGACAACAGCCCTTGCTGCGTCAACTGGGACTGATCCTGACGCTGCACAGGCTGAGTCAGAAAAACCTCATCGGATACGACGACTTCTCCGTGTTGTCGGAAAACTACCTCTACCTGCGCAAGCTGGAGCATTACCTCCAGATGCTCAACGACACCCAGACTCAAACGCTGCCCTCAGCCCCCAATGACATGCACGCCCTTGCACGAAAGATGGCTGCAACCTCAACCAACGACTTCCTGGCCGTGTTAAAGCAAAAAAGAACCCAAGTGAGAACCATCTACGACTCCCTCTTCCAACCACGACCCAACAACAACACGGGCAATCAAACAGACAGCTCGTACACCGAAGACACTCTCAGGGAAATCCTCCGGCAGCGACAGGTAGCCCAACCCGAGCGCATCGTCCACCTCTTTGGAAAGATACGTGACAACACGGGCAGTTTCCAGACGCTTCGTGGCAGAAGGCTCCAGGATGTCGTCATCCCGGTGTTTCTGCAGGAGGCCGTCAACAGCAAGAATCCCGCCATGGCCCTGTCGAACCTGCATAACTTCACCGATACCCTCAAAACAGACATGTCATACCTGGAGCTGTTTGACAACCAACGTGCGCTCATAAAGGCCATTGTTGAGGTCTTTGCAACAAGCGCCTATCTCTCCACCATACTGATGAGCAGCCGCAAGTACATGGAGGTCTTTGCCGAGGGCACCCCCATCAGAAAGACCCTGGGTATGATAACTGCCGAAGTCGGCAACATGCTAAGGGGGCAGACCGTTATCGGTGAGACGCTTGCCACATGCAAAAAGATGGAAGAGCTGCGCCTGGGGATCATGTATCTCAACAGACGGATAACCATCAGGCACCTTACCAAGGGGTTGAGCAAGCTTGCCGTTGCAATCCTGACGTCGGCCTTACACGGCATAAGTTCGGCGTCGGCTCTGCACATAATAGCGTTTGGCAAACTCGGCGGCAGGGAGATAACCATAAACTCCGACCTCGATATTGTCTTTGTCTGCCGTGGTGATGTCGATGAGGTGCTCAACAGTCAGGCCGAACGACTCTTACGGATTCTCACCTCCTACACCAGAGAGGGACGCACCTACAACATCGATACCCGCCTGCGTGCCGATGGCTCAAAGGGCACGCTGATTAAGGGCCTCGACGCCCTGGAGGACTACTACCTCAACAGGGCCTATCCGTGGGAGATTCAGGCCCTCTTACGGGCCAGGCCGATAACGGGTGATGCAGTCTTCAGGGTCAGGTTCATGGCGATAAGGGCCAACGTTATTGCCAAGAGATGCAGGGAGATAACGCCTGAGGTTATTGTGGCCATGAGGGACAGGATACGTAAGGAGCATCTGTCCGCAACATCGGCGGCCATTGATATCAAGCTCTCCGTGGGCGGCATAGAGGACATCGAGTTTCTGACACAGTACCTTCAGCTCAGGCACGCCCTGATATATCCGTTGGTTCTCGTGCAGAACACCGTGGCCGCTATCGGCAGGCTTGTGCGCTGCTCCGTGCTGGATGAAAAGGCCGGGCGGTTATTGATCGACAACTATCTGTTTTACCGCAACGTTGAGACCATCATGCGATTGACGGGCGAACCCATTGAGACCCTGTCAGCAGTTGAGGGCTTCTCCAATGGCAGGGCGTTGATGGAGCGCTTAAAGACCCTCATGGGTGAGACGGAGACAGTAGTACAAGCGTTGATGCGGTAAGAAGTGCCTCTGGCAGGGTAAACGTTCGTGAATATTCACATAGCTTGAAACCTTTACAGTTACTCTCTTGTTCTGATAGAATTAAGAAATGGAAACGATGGAGAATGAACTTGTAGGTACATGGCGTCGGTTTGGGGAAATTGGCCCGGTCTATGAGATTATAGGTGCTGGTGAGATATTGCCGGATGGTAAACGGTTGATGCGCATTAAGGTACTCGAAAGTGGTGAAGAGGTCGATTACTCTCTGGCAAATATTTTAGAAGACCCCAGGGAATTATAATGTTTGCTATGGCTTCACTCGTGTGCAGGGCAGTCTCTACGCAAGCAGTTCGGAAGACCTCGCTAACTTGTTCGCTGCTGTTATGGCACTCAAAGCGTTGCCGTGGTTACCCTCATCCGTGCGGGACATCCGTGCCTTCCGCATTGAACAATGGTCGGATTTTACCAAAATCGTAAAGAACTAATCCGGCTCCGTATCCTCTTTATATTGCATGGTAAAAGAAAGAAGGAGGGCGGCTCCGCCCCCTCCTCAGACCTCCCCTGCAAGGGGGCCAGCCCCCTTGACCCCATCTTACCATGCT
>NZ_JABXWD010000040.1 GCF_019173545.1 Candidatus Magnetobacterium casense
GCACTCCAGTCCGGCGTGGTCATATCGCTTAAGCACAGTAACAATGCCATATTACGAAAAAATAAAGGTGGCTTAAATCCTGGCAACCACGGTTGTTTGTGGTGCTACCCAATGATTCCTCTTTTCTTTTTAACACCCCTTTCTTTATTATAAAGATATAATCAACATAGCTAAAAGCACGATAATAATAAATGATCATTCTATTTGATCATAATGTAGTCAGGCGTCAGGCAAAGGTAATTCCCCGGGGCGGCCTCCTGTCACAGATGCGCAGAGGGACGGATTGAACCTCGAAATAAAGATAGAGCTTGACACCACGGTCAACAAGCACAAGGTCTTCATCAACCAGAAGGCTCAGTGTTACATCAACCCGGAGGCCTTGACTGTGCTGTTCAGGGATGCGGCCAACGGTTTGTGGCGTGGCAATACACAATCCGCCATCGACCTTGGATCACAGCTCTATGACATCCTCAATGGCCTCGAAAAGAGGGTCGAAAGCGGATTAAAGGAGGCCATCAGCAAGAATGAACCGTTGACCGTCTACCTTGAGGCCCCTGTGGAGTTTTATGCGTTGCCCTTTGAGCTTATCTACAAAGGGGAATTTCTGCTCCTGGGGACGGACATCCGGTTGATATGGCTTGTCAACAGGCGTGGACAGGCAAGAGGTAGACGAGATACGCAGATGAAGCTGCTCTTTATGGCCAGCGCGCCCAATGATCTGCCGGAACACCTGTCCTTTGATTACGAGCGGGAAGAAGAGGAAATCACCAGGGCCATCGAAAGATATCCCGTTGAGTTAACGGTTGAATCTATGGGTAGTTTGCCGGGCCTGCGTGACACCCTCATTGAGGGCATGGGGTATGACGTCATCCACATAACGGGTCCTGCCGCTATACGGAGAGACGAAGGGCCTGTCTTTTACATGGAGGACGACACGGGCAGGATGCAGGATGTAACGCCGGATATGCTGTGGGACGCAATTTATAGTTATCCGCCTTTTTTGTGCTTTCTTTCGGGCTGCTTTACAGCCGGGGTGAAAAGTAGCAACGTCCGGAATCCGTTTGCCTGGCAGTTGGTTGACAAGGGAGTTCCATTCGTCTTGGGATGGGCAGGGGATATCACAGATAACGAGGCCACTAAGGCCGCCGTGGAGTTTTACAGGACGCTGGCAATTGGCAAGGACATTTACGATGCCGTCTACGCCGCCCGGAGGAGCATCAGGGATTTGTCCACGGTGTTGTGGGCAGGTCTCAGGCTCCTCAGCGACGGCACACCCCCTGCGCCGTTAGTCAAGCCAGGTCAGGTACACAGAGGCATCCCCCTGCGCAGGGCAAGGTATATGTATCTGAAAAACTCAGACATCAGGGTACTCGAAACGGGTTTTGTCGGCAGACGTCGGGAGTTACAGCGGGCGATCAGGGTCTTGAGGGGTGAAACGGGCAGGTATGGGGTATTGTTTCACGGCCCGGCGGGGATTGGCAAAAGCTGTCTTGCGGGCAAGGTCATCGAGCGTTTTGGCGACAGGGAGATCGTTGCGTTTAAGGGGGTTATCACTATCGGCGGCGTGATATCAGGGCTGAAGGGGTTATTTGAACGCATAGGTTCCGAAGCCGCCCTGGATATCCTAAAGGCAGACATCGCCTACGGCGACAAGGTCAAGGGGTTGTTCAGGTCGGCCTTTAAAGATATCGGCGTTATTATTCTGTTTGATGACTTCGAGGCCAATATTGAGAGAGACGGCAACAGGTTTGTGTTGAGTGCCGGTTCCCTTGAGGTCTTGAGGCCGTTTCTTGAGGCAATAGATTGGGTGTTTTGCCGCACAAATATAATCATAACAAGTCGGTATCCCTTTGATCTCAGCGAAAACGCCTTGGACCTGTTTGCCGCAAAGATAGATTCGATCTCTTTGAGGTCTATGGACGGCGGGGATTTAGCAAAAAAGACCGCCTTGCTTGATGCTGTTTCAAAGAGCGCACACAAGGATATGTACGTGTCATACAGTGGTGGCAATCCTCATCTGCTTGAATGGTTCAACGTTATCGCAAGTGAGGAACATTCATATGACATCAATGTCCTTGAGAAAATCTTGAGCGGTAAAAGAGCGGAATTTGCGCATGAGTATCTCGCAACGGTGATTGCGGATACGAAGGGTGATGATTTTCTCAGGTTCGCCCAGAAGGTTGCCGTTTACAGAGAGGCTGTACCCGGGGCTGCTTTTGGTGTCTTTGGTGGTGAGGGGTTGTTAGAGACGGGCGTTGAGCTTACGTTGATTGAGCGCAATGTCGTCTCAGGTGGCGAGTATGTCTACCTGGTAACGTCTGTTATACGGGAAGCCATGTGGGATAAGTTGACGGCAGATGAGAAGTCAGAGGCCAACAGGCTTGCCTTTGAGTGGTACGACAGTTGGATAGAAGTTAGCGAAGAGCCTGATCATCGGTATCTGGAAGAGGCAATTTATCACGCCCTTGAGGTGGACAATATCCGAGGTGCCTGTAAACATGCCGTTGCCATGGGTAATTATTACAACAATATGGTGTTATATCGCGAGGGGTTAGCAATCCTGGAAAAGGTTGTGTCTAAGGTCTCTGATTCGGTAATCGCTGAGGCGAAGGAAAATAAAGACGAGTATGTTGTCTATTTGCTTGATACGTATGCTTCTACATTAGACAGATTAGGAAATTTAAAAAGAGCGATTGCTTTTTACGAAAAAGCCCTTGATATAAGTTTGGTTGTATATGGCGAAAAGCACCAGGTGGTGGCTATGTCTTATAACAATCTTGGATACGCATGGAATAATTTAGGAGACTCAAATAAGGCTATTGAGTTTCACGAAAAAGCCCTGGCTATAAGTTTGGATTTGTATGGCGAAAAACATCCGGGGGTGGCTACGTCTTATAATAATCTTGGATACGCATGGAATAATTTAGGAGACTCAAATAAGGCTATTGAGTTTCACGAAAAAGCCCTGGCTATAAGATTGGACGTGCATGGCGAAAAACATCCGGAGGTGGCTACGTCTTATAATAATCTTGGATACACATGGTATTCGTTAGGTGATTTAAAACAGGCTATAGAGTTTCACAAAAAAGCCCTGGCTATATGGTTGGAAGTATACGGCGAAAAACACCCGGAGGTGGCTCGGTCTTATGCCAATTTTGGAAAAGTATGGTATTCGTTAGGCGATTCAAAGCAGGCGATAGAGTTTCATAAAAAAGCCCTGGCTATAAGATTGGACGTGTATGGCGAAAAACATCCGGAGGTGGCTTGGTCTTATAATAACATTGGAAACGCATGGAATAATTTAGGAGACTCAAATAAGGCAATTGAGTTTCACGAAAAAGCCCTGGCTATAAGATTGGACGTGCATGGCGAAAAACATCCGGAGGTGGCTACGTCTTATAGCAACATTGCTTCCGTATTTACCAAAATAGGTGATACACAAAAAGCAAATCAATATACTGCAAAGGCTATTGAGGCTAAGAATCTATGAATAACGTAAAATATACAGAAGAAGATCGTTATAATGCTGAAGCATTTACAAAAAAATGGCTTCATAACGTGAGACATCAATCTAATGATGCTACACGTGAAAAAGACTTGTTGCTTCCAAAAGATCAAAAAAAACCTGATATAGCCAAATTTTCTAAAGAGCTTCTTCAGCCACTTGAGCCCGCCACAAGACCTGAAAGCGAACCAAAAGCCGATGACACAAGCGTTGAACTTTTACCCCTTGTTGAGGAGTGTATTAACATTTTAGACAGGGCCATAGATTCCTTGGAAAATGAGGATGATGAGATTGATAGTGAAATTCAAATGAGTATCCTCCTTGCGACTGCTTACAAATTCTATGAGATCGAAATAGGGAATAGAAACCTTTTCACGTTAATTGCAATGTTAAGATTAGGCCTTTTTGTCCATAGAAAAACTCCATATTCATTAGAGGAGATCAAAACAATCCATTCAGTATTTAATATTATCAAGGATAACATATCAATGAACTCAGATATCTATAAAAAATGCAAAGACCTGCTATGCAAAATAAATATTACCCCGGCTATTATTTTTTCGTATCCTGATGATCAATACACAGGTAAAGATGAACAATAAACTCTTTTTTGATACAACGGCCGTTATTGATTATATATTCAAACCTGAAAAGAAAAGGTTTATGAAACCTCTGATTGATAATGCAGAAGAAATCGCCACAACACAATATACACTAATGGAACTAAAAACTGGATATTTGAAGAACATTATTTTATTGTATTATAAACTTTCTGAAAACAATGATTTATCAGACTTACTTGAGTATACCCAAAAACTATCGTATAAGCCAAATATATTAAACACCTGGTTAGAAGCTTTTAGCAATTTATATAAACAAAAAAAGCAATATTATAATGAACTTAAAGTTAAAGATATGACAAGAGAAATAAAAGAGCTTTTAGGAGAAATGATCCTTGACACATCAGTAGAAGTAAAGAAACTATTCAAAGGCAATATTACAAATGAAATGGAGTGTTTTAAAGATTTAAAATTTCCTTATATCGAAAATAGTACACTTAAAAATGATCCTACATCATGTAAAAACTCTAAAGAAGAATGTAACATCAAAGAGTTCTTTGAACAAAACAAATCCTCATTTGAAAAAATTCTAACCCTCTTAAAAAAATCCCATAGTTCAGACGACGAAACAAAGAAGAGAATATATAGTCTTGAAGAAATTCTGACTTTACTGAATGATACCAAAAACAAATTTAGCAATAAGACTCCCAATCTCCGACACTGCTGGAAATGCTCAGACGCCATAATAGCAGTATCCGCCCCCAATGACTACGCCATCCTGAATAACAACAAAAAACACTTTGACCCTATCTGCGAAGCCATCAACAAAGAAAGCATTAACTACTAAAATGAAACATAACGAAAACGCTCAAATCTCCACAGGAAGGGGTCAAGGGGTCCGTGACCCCTTGCAGGGGGGGTCGAAGGGGGGGGGCAGCGCCGCCCCCCTTCCTTCTTTTCTTCTTCCTGCCCACCCTCTCAGGGGTACTGCTTGCCCTGTCGTTTCCAAAGCCGGACTTGTACCCGCTGGCCTGGGTGGGACTTGCGCCGCTGTTGATCAGCATCAGACACCCGATGACCTCGGCACGAACGGCAGGGTTCATCACGGGACTGATATTCTTCTTCGGCACCCAATACTGGATATACCACTCCATCAACCACTTCGGCCACGTGCCCTTTGTGATAAGCATCCTGGTAGTCATTGCTCTGTGCGGATACGAGGGTATCTATACCAGCCTGTTTGCAACGCTCGTACAGTTCACCCACCAAAAGACACGACTGCCCCTGAACCTGGCCACAGCTACATTGTGGGTGGGAGGCGAATATCTCCGCGGCATCATCTTCACGGGCTTCCCGTGGTCACTGTTGGGATACACGCAGTACAAGGTACTGCCACTGATACAGATCGCCGATATCACGGCAGTCTACGGACTGTCATTTCTGATCGTATACACAAACGCCCTCATCGCCGATATCATCGCCACCCGGATGAACAAAGACGCAAACAAAACCCAAAGGCTAAACCTGACCATGGAGACCGTAATGGTTGCCGTCATCATGGGCTGTGTCCTGTGGTACGGCACCATCAAACTCAAGGACATCCCAAAAGGCGACCCCGTCACTATAAGCGTCATCCAGGGCAACCTCAGACAGGATATGAAGTGGGACGAGCGATTCCGTGATTATTGCTTCAGCAGGTATGAGACCCTAAGTTCACAGGCCGCAAAGGACAACCCTCAACTCATCGTCTGGCCGGAGTCGGCACTGCCGTTTCTGTTTATGAGCGATGAGCAATACACCAACCGCCTCCTTGAATTCCACAAGACCCTCAACACCCACCTGCTCTTTGGCTCAGACCTGGTACGGGGGTATAAAAATAATAAAACCCTCGCCCTGTCAAACAGCGCCGTCCTATTATCACCCACTGGTAAAACACTGTACACTTATGATAAAATTAAGTTGGTTCCATTCGGTGAGTATATACCACTGAAGGATGTGCTGGGCTTTATAGATAAAATTGTGGTTAGCATTGGAGAATTTATTAAAGGTAATAGCCGCAACGTCGCCAAAACACCATTTGGCACGTTTGCAACACTTATATGCTACGAAATAATTTTCCCGGACTTGGTCAGGGAATTTTACAGATATGGAGGTGACTTCATAGTAACCATCACAAACGATGCTTGGTTTGGTCAGACATCGGGGCCTTATCAGCACTTTGCAATGGCGGTGTTACGGGCAGTGGAAAACAGAAAGCCACTCATCAGGGCCGCCAATACCGGCATATCGGGGTTTGTCGATAGTAGTGGACGGATACAGTCTAAGACGGAACTATTTGAAACCGTCGCCTTGACCGGAACCATCAACAAGGACAGTTCCATGACGTTTTACACGACCTACGGCAACGTATTTGTTGCCCTGTGTAATATCCTTAATTTATTAATTGTAATAAAACTCATCAAAAACCAATCGACACAATGGAGGATAAAAAAAAATGATCGCTCAACTGGAATTAAAAGAAAAGATAAAACCACTTAGGGAGAAAGTAGAAGGACTTAGAGGTTATCTTTGAGATAGAGAAACTCTCCAACGAAATAGACTCTATCAACACCATGCTAACAAGCAGTGAGCACTGGTCCTCACACGAAAAACTCGCTGAACTACAGAGGAGGAGAGCGTACTTGCAGGGTACTATAGACTCGTTTGAAGACGTAAACTCTGATGTTACCTACCTCAACGATTCACTATCAATACTGGACGAGGAAGATGGACAACTATTTATTAAGGAAATAGAAGACAAACTATCCAGCACCGAAAAAAAAATAGACGACCTACAGCTCAGACACATCCTTTCCAACAAGCTGGACAGTTGCAATGCCATCATGGAGATACACCCGGGAGCGGGTGGTACAGAGAGCCAGGACTGGGCACAGATGCTGATGAGGATGTATCTAAGATGGGCCGAACGTGCCGGATACAAGGCCGAAATAACGGACATACTCGCAGGTGAGGAGGCCGGTATCAAAAGCGTAACGATTACGTTTGAGGGGCCATATGCCTATGGATATCTCAAATCAGAGGTTGGCGTACATAGGCTTGTCAGGATATCGCCTTTCGATACCAACAAGAAAAGACATACGTCCTTTACGGCAGTGCTGATCTTTCCTGAGGTAGAAAAGGACATTGAGATAGAAATAAAAGATGACGATCTGAGAATAGACACCTTCAGGGCATCAGGTGCAGGCGGGCAACACGTAAACAAGGTATCCTCCGCTGTAAGAATCACCCATTATCCCACCGGCATAGTGATATCGTGTCAGAACGAGCGATCTCAGCACAAAAACAAGGACCGAGCCATGAAGATTCTTAAGTCGCGGTTGTATGAACGACAACTTAAGCAACAGGACAAAACGATGGAAGGCATCATTGGTGATAAGAAGGACATCCAGTGGGGTAGTCAGATACGCTCCTATGTACTGCACCCCTACAAGATGGTCAAGGATCATCGGACAGGGTGTGAGACATCAAATACCGATGCCATCCTTAATGGCAACATAGATTCGTTCATAAGAGATTTTCTTTTTTGGAAGAAAACCGGATAGGTCTATTCTTGATCTATATATTAATAATAAAAATAGTAGTGATAGTAGGTGATGTTAATATGTTTATAGTCTTCGCTACCTCAATAAACAAGAGGTTTTATGCTGTTTGTAAAGTCGTCAGCGATTTGACTACTTACACTTCGAGATCGATGATAACTCAAAAGAGGGGTCTTTTTAACATATTGTCAGGTAGTTTAATAACAGGTTTAAGGGGGAGTTATTAACAATTGTTGATAACTTGTTGATAAATTATGGATTTAGAAAAGATTTGGCATGAAAGTCTTATGATTGTGCAGTCCCGTGTGACGGAATCGGTGTTTGAGCTTTGGTTTAAGCCAATCAGGCTTGTCGAACTAAGCGAGACGGACGCAGTCTTGTTGGTACCCAACAGGTTCTTTAGGGACTGGGTGGAGGACAACTATCCCGGGTTGCTTGACGAGGCATTGAATGAGGTGGTCTCCGGTGCGGTGAAATTGAAGTTTAAGGTGGACACGGACCAGGCAACTGATCAGGCCAGGAAGGATATCATGCAGCAGGCCAAAAAAATGAGGCTTGCCGGTAAGGGTATCTACTTAAATGTAAAATATACGTTTGAAAATTTTGTGGTTGGTGCGAGCAATCAATTTGCCCATGCGGCTGCGCTAGCGGTGAGTGAGTCACTGGGGCGTGCATACAATCCGCTCTTTATCTACGGCGACGTCGGACTTGGTAAGACCCATCTCATAAATGCGATAGGTAACAAGGTAATCGAGCGTTTGTCTACGGCTACCGTGCTTTATGTTTCTTCGGAGCAATTTACAAACGAGGTGGTGTCCGCCATAAGACACGAAAAAATGAGTGAATTAAAGGATAAATACAGAAGCCTTGATATGCTGTTGATAGACGACGTGCAGTTTATCGCAAACAAGACTCAGACACAGGAGGAGTTCTTTCATACCTTTAATGCCCTGTATGAGAGACAGAAGCAGATAGTGATATCCAGCGACCGTCCTCCCAAAGAATTGGGAGCAATAACCGATCGACTCAAATCCCGTTTTACAATGGGACTAATAGCGGATATTCAACAACCAACTGTGGAACACAAAATAGCCATCCTGCAACGCAAGGCAGAAGACCAGAAGATACTACTTCCTGACGATGTAACCTACTATCTTGCCTCACGTGTGCGTTCAAACATCCGGGAGCTTGAAGGATGTCTCATAAAGCTGGCTGCACATTCAAATCTCACGGGACAGCCTATCAGCGTTGCAGTGGCAAAGAATGTACTGAAAGACCTGTTCTACGACGACATAAAACCAATCACCGTTGAGAATATTCAGAAGATGGTGTGTGAATATTACGGGGTAAAATTGACCGATATCAAGGCCAAGAAACGTACCAAGGAATTGATAATACCAAGGCAGTTGGCCATGTATATATCCAAACAACTGACAGACCTCTCTTTAGGTGACATCGGTAAGGCCTTTGGTGGTAAGGACCATGCCACGGTTATCTATGCGTGTAAGCAGGTGGATACCAAAATGAAGGAAGACGAAGGCTTTAATAAAGTGGTACAACAAATTATTAACAGGATTAAACCATAGGGTTATGATTAGATTAAAGGGGGTTTATTGATGAAGATCGTTATAAACAGACAAGAGATACATGACAAATTGGCCGATATACAGGGCATAGTCGAAAAAAAGACGACACTGCCTATTGTAAATAATTTTCTGCTTACCCTGGGTACCCAAAAGGGTGAGATATATGCAACCGACCTTGAGGTTGCCCTGAAGGAGCCTATAAATATAGAGGGTATACAGGAGGACGTTACGTTGTGTTTGCCTGGCAGGAGGCTCTTTGATATCTCCAGGGAGGTCGAGGATGACCTGGAATTGGAGTATGATGGTCAGGGATGGGTAAAGCTGAAGTCCGGTAAGAGCTTGTTCAGGATTGCTTGCATGAATCCCGATGATTACCCTGTTTGGCCAAAGCTGTCTAACAAGAAAACTATCACCATACACTCAGAGACACTACTGTCAATGTTTGAGAAGACCATATACTGCGCCGGAGAGAACGACCCCAGGTATGCCTTTAACGGCGTGCTCCTACACTTGATCGGAAGTCGCAAGAAGCTCTGCATCGTGGGTACGGATGGACACAGGCTTGCAATTGTCAGCCGTGATATGGACGTTGACTTTGAGGATGAGATCAAGGTAATAGTCCCCAAAAAGGCCGTAATCGAGCTAAAGAAAATATTAGCTACCATAGACGAGGATGTAGTTATTGATATAACAAAGAATCATCTGCTATTTTATTTACATGACAAGGAGTTTCTTACCAGGTTGATAGATGGCGCCTATCCAAACTACGAACAGGTTATACCGGTCAACAATGACAAGATGGTTGTTATTGACAGGGAAGAGCTTGTCAAATGCCTGCGAAGGATACTGGTCATAAGCAGGGACAAGACTCGTGTTATGAAGGTGGATATAGAAAATAATGTCTTTGCCGTCTCCGTCTCAGACCCTGAAATCGGAGAGGCCAAAGACAGCGTGATCGTGCAGTATGAGGCAAAACCAATTACAATGGGTCTTAACGCAAAGTTCTTGCTGGATACGTTACTATCGATGCAATCTCCTACGGTGAGCATGGAGTTGTTGGATACGCTTAATCCAACGCTCTTTAAGGAAGAAGGCTCCGACGACTATCGATGCGTATTAATGCCCATAAGGATATAAAATAAAAAGAAACAGGGTGAACCGCCTGATTTTATCACAGCGTGGTACACCCCCAGGCATAAAGGAGATTTTGTTATATGAAACGCTTAACGGATACGGAATTAATAGATGAACTCAAGAAACGCTTCCAGGAGCAAGAGAAGGCCTTGCATGATCTGAGGGTTATGACAAAGAAGCTGGAGTTTATGAACAAGAAACTACAGGAATCCGAGTCATTAAAATCGAGTTTCCTGTCGAACATAAAAAACGAGATCAATAATCCCCTGGCTGCCATCCTGGGCCTGTCTGAGCAGCTTATAAAAAGTGCGATTAAAGCAAAGTCAGACCCTGATGATATATCCACAATGGCAAGTCTTATTTACCAGGAGGCCTTTGGTCTTGATTTTCAACTCAAAAATGTATTTATTGCTGCGGAGCTTGAGGCCGGCGAGGCAGTTCCTGGTATATCTATCGTTGATTGTTTTTCAATTATTAATGCCACCATAGGTTTGTTCAAACACATAGCAGAGGGGAAGGGGATAACGCTTAATTTTATACACGATTGCGCAGAGGGAACAGACTCGGAACCTTTTTTTAAGACAGACCCTGAAAAATTGCAAATTGTTGTTGCCAATCTCCTGTCTAACGCTATAGAGTTTGGCCCCGAGGGGTCTGAGGTGGAAATAAAGGTGTGGAGGGAGTCAAATGAGCTGCGAATAACCGTAAAGGACCATGGCATTGGCATATCGGAAGAAGAAAAATACGCTATCTTTGACAGATTCAGACAGTTGGAAACCGGCAGCACAAAGACCCATAAAGGTCACGGCCTTGGGCTGAGTATTACCAAGGCCATTGTGGAGATGTTAAACGGGGAGATCACCGTTGCAAGCACCAAGGGTAAGGGGAGTATCTTTTCGGTGTCCATACCCGAATCAGAGACGGATACCAACAGTGATGTGTTCTCAGCCGATGGCAATGAATTTCTCTTTGATGAGGAAGGGGAATTTTAGGTGCCGCCAACAAACATGGAATCTGACAAGAACATCTATGATCATTTCTTATATCCGGGCAATATCTATGTCCACAGAGAGCCTTGTGCCATTACCACGATCCTGGGGTCGTGTGTGGCGGTGTGTTTGTGGGACCCGGTGCTGCACTATGGCGGGATGAATCACTACCTGCTTCCCCTGTGGAATGGCGAGGGATTGCCGTCTCCCAGATATGGAAATATAGCTATTGATAAATTGATAGAAAAAATGCTGTCTCTGGGGTGTAACAAGAAGTCCCTGAAGGCTAAAATCTTTGGGGGGGCTGCGATGATGCAGCAGTCATCGGGGCTTTTAAACGTTGGAGAGAGAAACATCATAGTTGCCGAGGATGTGCTTGCCGAGGAAGGTATATCTATTGTGAGTTCGGACTTGGGCGGAACTCTGGGACGCAAGATCGTATTTAAAACGGAGACGGGTGGCGTATTATTAAAGAAGGTAAAAAAGACTACGGAGTGATTGAATTAATGGAAGAACGTTCTGAAAGCAGCGTAAAAGATACAGACGTCATAGATGTTGAAGTTACCGAAGGAGTTGCCAGAGAGGTTGCCAAAGAGATTGATAGTTACGAAGCCACTTCAATCAAAATCCTCAAGGGCCTTGAGGGTGTTCGCACCAGACCGTCTATGTACATAGGGACAACGGGTGTGGAGGGCCTGCATCACCTCGTCTATGAGGTGGTTGACAACAGTGTGGATGAGGCCCTGGCGGGGTTTTGCCGCAACATTGACGTCGTTCTGCATCACGATGGCAGTTGTACGGTGATAGATGACGGGCGTGGTATCCCAACAAACGTGCACGCCGATGACCCGTTGGGCAGAACGGCCGCTGAGATCGTCTTGACGGAACTTCATGCGGGGGGTAAGTTTGACTCCAAGGCTTATAAGATATCCGGGGGATTACACGGCGTGGGGGTATCGGTGGTCAATGCCCTTAGCGAGTGGCTTGAGATGGAGATCAGGCGTGATGGCAGAGTGTTTCACCAGCGTTTTCAGAGGGGCTTTCCCAGTGGCCCCCTTGAGGTTGTGGGACAGACGGACAGGCGAGGCACCAAGATTGTCTTTAAGCCTGATAGTCAGATATTTGAGACGGTTGAGTTTGTTTTCGATGTCCTTTCTCAAAGACTCAGGGAACTGGCCTTTCTCAATAAGGGGCTGATCATAAACCTCAGCGATGAGGCCGGCGATAAACGCCAGAACTTCCACTATGAGGGCGGCATAGTGTCCTTTGTGGAGCACCTCAATCGCAGCAAGGTACATGTGCAGGACAAACCGCTCTATATTACGGGTCAGAGGGATGGCACCTCAATAGAGATCGCCATGCAGTACAACGACGGCTATGCAGAGATGATATACACGTTTGCCAACAACATAAACACCAAGGAGGGTGGAACTCACCTGAGCGGATTTAAGGCGGCCCTCACCAGGACGACCAACTCCTATGCGGCCTCTGCCGGACTGCTCAAAAATGCCCCACCGTTGTCGGGTGATGACGTCAGGGAGGGGTTGACGGCTGTTGTTAGCGTCAAGCTGACCAACCCCCAGTTTGAGGGTCAGACCAAGATGAAGCTCGGTAACACCGATATCAAGGGGATTGTGGAGTCCATTGTAAACGATGCCCTTGGTGCGTGGTTTGAGGAGAATCCGGGCATGGGCAAGAAGATCATCGAAAAGGCGTTGCAGGCCTTTCGTGCCAGAGAGGCTGCCAGAAAGGCCAGGGAGTTGACGCGTCGCAAGGGGTTGTTAGAGGGAACGGGGCTGCCTGGAAAGCTGGCCGATTGTTCCGAAAAAGACCCCGCACAGAGTGAGCTGTTTATCGTAGAGGGCGATTCTGCCGGCGGTTCGGCAAAGCAGGGGCGGGACAGGAGGTATCAGGCCATACTCCCACTGCGCGGCAAGATATTGAACGTTGAAAAGGCGCGCTTTGACAAGATGCTCTCCTCCGATGAGATTCGGCTGCTTATAACCGTCCTGGGTACAAGCATCGGGTCGGATGAGTTTGACATTGCCAAGCTCCGTTATCACCGGATAGTGTTGATGACGGACGCCGATGTTGACGGGGCGCACATACGGACGCTGCTGTTGACGTTTTTTTATCGTCAGATGCCGTCGATCATAGAGCGTGGTTATCTCTACATTGCGCAGCCGCCCCTGTACAGGGTCAAAAAGGGTAAAACGGAAAAATACATACAAAACGATCAACAATTACAGGAGATGCTTCTTGAGTTGGCTGCAACCGACCTGGAGTTGACCTTGAAGGACACCACGGTAAAGGGCAAGGCGCTTATTCCCTACTTGAAGCGATTGACGGGGCTTGAGAAGATCGTGCTGTGGCACTCTATGCGTGGTAAGGATGCCCAGGTGCTTATGGCGCTGCTTGGGATCGATAACCTGGCTCAGTGTCTGAGGGAGCAGGAGACCTTTGATGCCTTGCTCTTACGCCTCAAAGATGAGTTTAAGGATGCGGAGTTTACCGACGTTGAGTTTGACATGGAGCATCAGAGTAACTCGGTGGTGATAGTCAGGGAGAACAAGAAGGTGCATCTTAATGCGGATTTTGTGAGGTCGCCGGAGTTCAGGGAGCTTGAGGGCTACTATCAGTTGGCACGGGAGCTTGGCACGCCGCCCTACAGGATAGCGAATCAGGGTGTTGAGAGTGTCTTTGATACGACGACGCAACTTCTGGAGTTCGTCATGAAGGTGGCCAGGAAGGGGTTGTACATTCAGCGTTACAAGGGGCTTGGTGAGATGAACCCGCAGCAGTTGTGGGATACAACGATGGAACCCGATAAGCGCACCCTGATGCAGGTGACCATTGATGACATGGTGGCCTCCGATGAGATTTTTACGATCCTCATGGGCGACCAGGTAGAGCCACGCAAGGACTTCATAACAAAACACGCCCTCGAAGCAAAAAATATCGACATATAAAGCAAGAACGGCAAAGACAAGAGACAAAAGAACAAGGAGGGCGGCTCCGCCCCCTCCTTGACCTCCCCCGCAAGGGGACCAGTCCCCTTGACCCCATCTGCTCGACCCCCGTTCTTTAACTCTATTGTTTTGTGGAGACATGAGGGCTTTCTAAATTCTGTGAACAAAACTTCTCTGGATTTTTCCCTGTGGTTTACAATAAAATAAGGTACAATTATGCGAAAGAGATATACAGAGCCAACAGATATAGACTATAAGGTGTATATAAGTCATGCAGAAGGAGACAAGGACAAAAAAACAGCGGCCCTGATTGCTGAAGGGCTAAGAAAGAACAACGTAAACTGCGCTACGACTTCAGAGGAAATTCATGTTATCCCTGAGTGTAGTATAATGGTGATAATAGTCTCAGAGCATACGCGCACGTGTAATGTCGTAAATGAAGAAGTAAAGATAGCCCAGGACAACAAGCTTTATATTATAGGATTTTGGTATCCTCTTTATATTTCATGGTAACTATGCTTTTGCAGTTTTTGGATTCCTGGTCAAGCCAGGAATGACAAACTTGGAAAAAGCCTGTAACTGTCATTCCTGCGAA
>NZ_JABXWD010000400.1 GCF_019173545.1 Candidatus Magnetobacterium casense
CGCAACCGCTTCAGGCTGAAGGTGGTCAATATCAGACATATACGTTGGTGCCTCACTTTCGTCAAGCTCCAGTTCTATCGAATCCAGTGACGCCTCTTCAGCCTCAAGGTCGTCTATTTCAAGGCCGTCTATCTCAAGACCACCCTCATAAGGAATCGGTTCAGACTCTGCGTCAAATTCCAATTCGCCACCGCCTGTGTCCAACCCCATATCGGTCTGAAGTCCCTCTATATCACCGCTGAGGTCGTCCCGGGCAGGCCCGGCATCCTCTTCTTCACGTATCTCAGGGCCAAGGTCAAGCTCGCCCGATAGCTCCTCTGCCCCGTGCAGCTCCTCCTCTGCGATATCCAGTTCCATAGACGGCTCTATCTCCAACCCTGCTTCATCCGGTGCTGAGAGGTCAACGCCACTATAATCCAGCGTAATGTCTTCTATGGCTCCCATATCCTCTTGCAGCTCAAAATCAATCTCTACCTTATCGCCCAAATCGATGGTTTGTTCTTGGTCTGCCTCGATGGCGCCGGAGTCATACTCTGAGGCAATGTCTTCCGAAACATCAGGAGACTTCTCATCGTCAAGGCCGTCTATTTCCAGGTTGCGATCATCAGTATCCCCCTGGGCACTGTCAATGCCAAGGTCTATCCTCAACTCCGGGGTCTCTATGCCAAAGTCTCCCTCCATGTTTATATCCACTGCCGGTTTTTCATCAAGCACACGATTGATTATCCCCATGTTGCCCGTATTTAAAACCAACGTGGGGTCCTCCCACTGCTCGTCCTCAATGCCAAACTCTATCTCACCGGCCAAGGTCTCGTCCTTTGGAGGTTCAGGCTTAAACGTTTCTTTGCCAATCTTACTGCTGCCATCCTTGTCCAAGACCCACGTAGCGTCCTCCGAGGTGCTCTCCTGTGGCATTTCGACGCCAAACTCTATCTCACCGGCCAAGACTTCATCCTTTGGAGATTCCGACGTAAACTCGTCTGTGTCAACCTTACTACTGCCATCCTTGCCCAAGACCCATGTGGAGTCCTCCGAGGTGCTCTCCTGTGGTATTTCGATACCAAACTCTATCTCACCGGCCAAGACTTCATCCTTTGGAGATTCCGGCGTAAACTCGTCTGTGTCAACCTTACTACTGCCATCCTTGCCCAAGACCCATGTGGAGTCCTCCGAGGTGCTCTCCTGTGGTATTTCGACACCAAACTCTATCTCACCGGCCAAGACCTCGTCCTTGTCACTCAACAGGTATTCTTGCTCACCACCATCAATGCCCAAATCACCTTCGGAGATAACTAATTCGCCATTTTCTAACCCAAGCTCATCCTCCGCACCTATCTCAAAAACAGGTTCAAACTCCATCTCTATTTTTTTACTTAACTCCACCCCGTCCCTTACAACGGTCGAGTCCTCGGAGTGAGCAAAGCTATCACCCGTGTCATCGAATCTGTCCTCTTCCGTCAACTTCTGCCGTAATTCAATGCCCCTGTCTTCTACTTCATTAGCGGGTTGCAGGTATTGATCCTCCGAGCTATCCATTATATATTCCCTGCCAAAGGACATCTCAGAAGCAGGCACCTGATCGATATCACTAACGATGCTGCGATTCTTATCAGAGACAACATCGGCGATATCGGCAGTTTCGTCATATGTGTAGACATCCCTATCTTGGGTATCATCTTCAGGCAGTGTTGAGTCAGCGGGGGTTTTTTGGAGAAACACGGGTAACTCTTCCTCTTGAGGCAGACTATCTTCCGGTTTGGTACTCTGGTCATAGGGGTCATAACCGTAGTCGATGTTATCTTGCGGCGTTATCCTGCCTGCCTGCCGCAGATAATACAATGGCAGCAGAAATACTGCCGAAAAAGATAAAAAGAAAAGCACGGCAAAAGGAATTATAAACATCTGACTGGTACCAATAACCACCGTGGGGGCAAGATAAGACAGGACTATTGGCACCACTATGGGGATTAACATCAGCAGCCCCAGTTGTTTCTTTAACCCAAGCCTCTGGCATATATCCATCCACAGGATCACAAAAACGACACTACCGACAACAGGGAGCATAAGCAACACACCCCACCATACCGGCCTGCCTGCCATCTGCGCCATTATAAATAAATTCAACAGGGGCACCCACGCCATCCATGCAGAAGACACGTTGAGCTTTTTCGCCGTCTTATACAATACAAACAAGAAGGCAATGCTTATTAACGCAGCCAACGCCAAGAATGCAAGTAAATACACCAAAAATCCAACCAGTTTATTCTTTAACGTCTCCACGTCATACATGCCCTCCAGGGGTGTAGCAGGTTTTGTTTTTGCTACAGGCGGCATTGTACGTTGTGGTGCTACAGGTGCCGGGTGTGGCTTTGCTACCGGCGGGGGTGACACGGCCGTTGTTGTGGCAGGTGCGCTGTCAGCAGCAGGCTGGAGGGGTGGCTTGGTTGAGGCAACGGGAGATTGTTGTGGTTTTTTAGCAGTCGCAGCAGGTGGTGTTGCCGGTGCAGGGTGCGGGGGGGGTGTCACGGGAGCAGCAACAGGCGGTATTGATGTTGGTACCGGTTGGGCTGCCTTGGGTGTTGCCGGTGGAGTTGACACCGGTTTGGCAGTCTCCTTGTCTGCTTGCACACCGGAGGGGGCTTTGGCCGGTGTTGAAACCGAGGGCGATGGCTGTACGCCGGGTTGCCCTGCTGTCTGCTCATTGTCTGGTTCCGGTGAAGTCTCTTTTTCCGGTGGTGGATAGTCGGTTATATGAATCTGACCGTTATCATCTATCCACTTGTAATACCTGCAATATCCCGGATCATTAAAAAAAACTATAGACAAAAACAACGCTATAAGCGCCGTTGGTAGTTTCAAATAAAACCGCTTAATCATGTAACCTCCATCATAATCTTTAGAGTCTGTATATAGATTCT
>NZ_JABXWD010000401.1 GCF_019173545.1 Candidatus Magnetobacterium casense
AGAATCATCGCAAAAAAAACTGTCATGGACGGTGAGGGGGAGTTTTGTGTCTTAACTCAATAAGATTTTCACGGTAAAAGGCATGGATTCCTGCTTTCCCCTGTTCAAGGCAGTCGCCGGGCCGTTAAGTGAGATTTGCTTCCTACGGTCGCAGGCGTGGTTCATACATTTTTATATGCATAATTTGTAATGTGACATTGTCAAGTTCTTTACCGTTGAATAAATCCATTGCTTTTGGGATTGGAAGACTGGTAAAATACAGTTGTTTTTCCGGATTAAACGCAATACGGCATAAAGAGGGAGATTCGACATGACAGACCCCGAGCACCGGGAGGAGATAACAAGGGACCGCGAGGCCGCTACGACACCGCCCCTGCCGGCGGAGTCTGCAGATAGCCCTCAGCCGCCTGGACAAGATTTGCGCAGGACGCTGTATAAGATACTGATCTCTGCCGTGATTGCGGGGACAATTATATTTTTCGCCCTAATGTATCTCAAGTCCGTAGCGTCCACATACGACACACCAAGGTCAATTCCTGCCTCCGGCAACAGCAGTGAAAAAGAACCGGAAAGACATCGCTGAGGCAGAGACAGATATCTCCTGTATTCTTAAATAATGCGCATGTGGAACGAAATAGCCCGGGACTTCAGGGCGATATTCAGGCGTGACCCGGCAGTGCGTGGCAACGTGGATGCCCTGGTGAACTATCCCGGGTTCCATGCCGTGGTATGCCATAGGTTTTTGCACCGTCTATGGCAGCGAGGGGTGCCGGTACTGCCACGAATGCTGTCAACGCTTGTAAGACTGTTCACCGGCGTGGAGATACATCCCGGGGCGCGCATCGCACCGGGGTTGTTTATAGACCATGGCAGCGGTGTTGTTATCGGGGAGACGTCGGAGATCGGCTGTGAGTGTCTGCTGTACCAGGGCGTTACGCTGGGGGGAACCGGCAAGGATAAGGGCAAAAGACATCCCACGCTTGGCAACTATGTTGTCATTGGAGCGGGGGCGAAGGTCCTTGGCCCTATTGACATAGGCGATTATGTTACAATTGGAGCCAACGCCGTTGTCCTGCACTCCGTGGCCGATCACTGTATTGTCGTTGGAGTACCGGGCCGGGTCGTCAAACGCAAGGTCTTGCGGGTTGGTGAACATGCCACGGCAGAGGAATGGCAACGTGGTATGCCAGACCCCGTAGAGAAGAGAATCAAGGAGCTTGAAACCTACATTGCCAAGCTCGAAGATAAGATAGAAAGGATACACGGAAAAAAGAACATGAAGGTCTACAATACACTTACCTCCGAAAAGGAGGAGTTTACACCCCTACGGGAGGGGTCTGTGGGGATGTACGTCTGTGGCGTCACCGTCTATGACCTCTGCCACGTTGGACACGCACGCAGCGCAATTGTCTTTGACGTCATCAGGCGCTACCTGGTATACAAGGGCTACAACGTACGCTTTGTCAAGAACTTCACCGACGTCGATGACAAGATAATCAAGCGTGCCAATGAGGAGGGCATCTCCTGCAACGAACTGGCACACAAGTACATCGCCGCCTACTACGACGACATGGACGCCATTGGGGTTGCCCGGGCAGACGTCGAGCCGCTGGCCACGCAACACATACAGCAGATGACGGAGATAATCCAGGGGCTGATAGACAACGCTCACGCCTACGTCCTGGACGGCGACGTTTATTTTGCCGTTGACACCTTTGAACAGTATGGCAAGCTCTCCAAGCGCGACCTTGGGGGGATGGAGGCCGGTGCGAGGGTGGCCGTTGACAGCAGGAAGCGTAATCCGCTGGACTTCGTGCTCTGGAAGGGGTCCAAGGCAGGAGAACCGGCCTGGGAGAGTCCCTGGGGGGCCGGGCGTCCCGGATGGCACATAGAGTGCAGCGCAATGTCCCGAAAATACCTCGGCGACACCTTTGACATCCACGGCGGAGGGGCAGACCTCATCTTCCCGCATCACGAAAACGAGCTGTCGCAGTCGGAGGCATACACCAAAAAGCCGTTTGTCAAGTACTGGTTGCACAATGGCTTTATCAACCTGGACAAGGAAAAGATGTCCAAGTCCCTTGGCAATTTCTTTACGATCAAGGACATCCTGCGGGACTTTGACCCGGAGGCCCTGCGGCTGTTCATACTGGGGACGCACTATCGCAGCCCTATAGATTTTTCGCAGGAGCAGTTGAGGGATGCCGAGACCTCGATAGACCGCTACTACAGCACCGTTATCCGGGTTGAGACCTTCCTCAGGGACAAGAGGGGCAAGGAGGTTAAACCGGCACAGGATGAAAGTTTCAGGAGCGTTGTGGACGCCTTCAGAGAACGCTTTGTTGAGGCGATGGACGACGACTTTAACACGGCCCTGGCTGTGGGGCACATATTTGAGTTCCTGCGGCAGTTGAACAAGTATCTCGACGTCAGACCCTATGGCGAGGAGACCACACGGTTGATTACCTCGGCAATGGCGGCGTTATCGGAGGTCTGCGGTGTGTTAAACATATTCGGGCGTACCCCGCAACAGTGGTACCAGTCCCTGATTATCAGGCGCCGCCTCAGCATAGACGAGGCTGAGGTCAACGCCATGATAGATACCCGCAATCAAGCACGTTCCCTGAAGGACTGGAAGAAGGCAGACGAAATCCGCAGAGCACTCCAAGCAAAAGGCATTATCCTCGAAGACAGGGTAGACGCTACCGTATGGAAGGTCAAGGTGTAAGGAGGAATAAGAAAAGAGTAGGAAAAGGGAAAAGAAAGAAAGGGGCGGAGCCAAGTATCCTCTTTAAAAAACAGGGTAACTTTTATTTCACGGTTAAACCTTCATGAATAGGAGCACTATTCGCCCCCGCCCATGAAAATTGCGAGAGCCTTATGCATTGTGCCCTGGTTCTACTGCTCTTGACAGTTT
>NZ_JABXWD010000402.1 GCF_019173545.1 Candidatus Magnetobacterium casense
AAGTCCAGGTAATCTTGGTAGTTAAAGACGTAGAAGGGGTTTTCGTTGTATATATCGGCCATCCTGGTGTTTTTTACAACCTGCAACTGGTGTATCTTGACAAACCCCACGGGCAGCGACGATATCTCATCGGCCATGCAGAGCATCTCTTCAATGGTCTCCGTAGGCAAACCAACAATAAGGTGTGCGCCGATGTCGATTCCCCTGTCCTTGGTGATATCAATGGCATCGAGGAAACACTTGTAGTCGTGTCCCCTGTTGATGTACAACAGGCTCTTGTCGTAGATCGATTGCAGGCCATACTCCACCAGCACGAAGTGGGTCTTTGATATATGGCTCAGGAGGTCAACCTTTTGTTCGTCGATGGTATCGGGTCTGGTGCCGATGGCAAGGCCGATGACGTCGGGGTGTGCAAGGGCGTCATTGTACATGATTGCAAGGGCTGCGACATCGGCATAGGTGTTGGTAAACGGCTGGAAGTACACGATAAACCGCTTTGCCTTGTATCTGCGCTTGAGGTAGACGATACCGGTGCTCACCTGGTCCTTGATGCTCACGCTTGGCTGACAGGCGGAGGGCCTGAAGCTGTCGTTGTTACAGTAGATGCAGCCACCGTAGGCAACCTTGCCGTCCCTGTTGGGGCACGTAAAACCGGCATCTACGTTTACCTTGTAAACGATTTCGCCAAACCTCTGCCGCATGTATGAACCAAAAGAGTTACTCCACTGTTGCATATATTTGATTATCCACCTTTGGCTCTGTATATGTCAAACACGCCTGATTTGCCCTCCGGAGGATTTTTTTACGGCAAGGGTATTTTGCATTCAATCAAGGCGAAATATGCTATAATATTTTGGAGACAGACAGGGCTGTTTTGTTGCCCTGGTTGCGGACTTTGGTCGTTGCGATGAAAATAGATGCGCATACAGGCTCAGGGATAGCCTTGATTGTTATAGGTGCATTAATCAGCATAGGTAACTGGCTGATACTCATAAGACGTATGACAAGCAAGCGTTTTATTTCAGCCGTACCTTTGCTGGGTGCGTTGTTTATTGGCATTGGAATCTTGTTTATTCCGGACATAAGGCGATATTTCTTTATTGCCCTGCTCGTGGATTTCGGCACCCTTGAGTTGCTGTACTATCTGCCGAGGGTTATTATACGTGAAATCAGGGACTCACGCAAGTAGCGGGGTGAGTAAGTGCCTGAATAGAAGAAAGAAAGGGGCGGCTCCGCCCCCCTTCAGAACCCCCCGCAAGGGGACCAGTCCCCATGACCCCCTTATTTTGTCGATCAAATATCATACCCGAAAAAACTCGAATCCGATCAGTATACGTAATTTTGCTACGGATCAGGGGGGCTTGCTTTATTTGAATCAAAACATAAATACTATAGGATATTTATATTACGAAGGAGTGATTTTATGAGTGACAGTAGCATTATCGTCATAGATGATGATAAGAATAACTCCCAACAAATAAGCGAGATACTAAGACAAGAAGGTTATACAGTTTACAGCACCACGACCAAGGCTGAGTCGGTGGTGCAGGTGAAGAAGAATCCGCCCGGGCTGATCTTTGTTAAGTCCATGCTGATGGACGCCAGCGGGTATGAGATCATCAGAGACATCCGGAGCACGCACCCGGACATCCCCTTTATCATGCTCACCGAAATAGACAAGCGATACGATGACAGGTACAGGACCATCTACAAAATAGTCGATACCGTAAGGATACCCGTAGAGCGGGAAGACCTCCTGGAAAAGACCAGAACCCACATCATAGACGCAAACGACATGCTCAACGAAACGGCCCCCTACGACCCTGACATTGACGGTGTGGTCACAGAAAAAGCGTCGCGACCACTACCTCAATATGGGCAGGAGCAGGAAGAGGAGGAGGTTCAACCCCGGGAAGATGACTCCTTTGGGCATCGTGAAAAGGCCGGACTGTTTGAACTGGAGGAGGTATCGTACCAGAACGACCGGGATGCCCAGGATGCAGAGGGTTTTGGACAGGACACGCAAACCTTCGCAGCAGAGTCGGCAGAGGATACCCCTGAGTTTGAAGAAAACCCCAGACTTGCCGCTCTACGACAGAAGAGGGAGAGGTTCGACTTTGAGGAAGAGATCAATCGTCAAAATAAAGACTACGCAGAGGACATCACCACGCTGGAACACGATGAGGAGGAGTTTATACGGTCGCTGAAGGAGAAAAACGCCAAAAGGAAGAGACTCATTGCCGGTATAACGACGGCGGTTTTTGTGGTACTACTGGGCGTGGTGTATATGTTTGTAGTTAAGGACGGACCTGCAAAGGACAAAAAACCGCTTATCGCACAAAAATCAACCCCGCAGCCCATCGTGCCGGTTGCAAAACCCACGCAGCAGCAACCTCCGGTGGTTGTCGTTACACCTGCACCCGTTGTTGCAACGCCGGAGCCGTTGAATCGGGTTACGCCGGAGCCACCAAATCAGCAACACATTACGCCCGAGTACGTTGAATCCCAAGAGGCAAAAACACCACCCGTACAACAGCAACGTCATACCCAAAAACCTCCAAAGATAGTCCCCGAGCATAAAGACAAGCCCCAGAATAAGTCCCAGGATAAGCCAAGGCCTAAGGACAAGACTGTCGTTGCCAAAGAGCCAAAGCCCCATAAAGCGGCCAAACCCGTAAAAGAGCCTCGGCAGGTACAAGCCCCCGAGCAACCCGTCGATACCGCCCAGGAGGCCTACACGATACAGTTGGGTTCGTTTGCAGACCCCTCAAATGCCCAGCGTCTGAAGGAATCTCTCAAGAAGGAAGGCTACAGTGTCTATGTCAAGGAGTTTCCGCCACAGCCGGGGCAGGACGTTGCCATGCACAAGGTCTTTGTTGGCCGGTA
>NZ_JABXWD010000403.1 GCF_019173545.1 Candidatus Magnetobacterium casense
AAGAAATTTGGATATGTAAGGAATAAGACATAGAATCATCGCAAAAAAAACTGTCATGGACGGTGAGGGGGAGTTTTGTGTCTTAACTCAATAAGATTTTCACGGTAAACAAGTAAGTAAAGAAAAACACCCATGCTGCTTTCAGGAACATCTCAAATCCCCATTTGTTTTTGTCGTTAGTCCTCATCTTAAACCTCCCTATCAAATTGCTGTAGATTAAGTATAGCAATGCCATACGGAGATGTTATAACAAATCAATTCATTGAAAGTCAATCCTGCGAATTGCCTCATCTAAAATCTATACGAAATGTCGTTAAAGATGAAAGAGAGGCAAGCACTAACAAAGGTATTGGCCAGGGAATACAAAACAGCAAATAGAAAGCAAAAAAAAGTGATTCTTGATGAATTAATAGATTTAATAGGATATAACCGATGCTGTGCAAACTATTTGCTGACAATACACGGAAAGCAGATTACAACAAGCAAGAAGTCCCCCTTGTCTCTCTTCGTTTATGCTATAATCCGTAGATGTTTTTAATAGACGTACTTTTTCCCGTACACCTCGTGCCTCTGACGTACATATGCCCTGAGCGATTGCGCCAGAGGGCATTCAGGGGGATGATCGTTTCAGCGCCAGTCAGGGGCAAGGAAAAAGCGGGTATCATCGTTGATTACAACCAGGCAGCGGCTGAAAGGCCTTACGTACTCAAAGAGATTACGCAGGTACACGGCGACAAACCGGCCATATCGGAGGCACACCTGAAGCTGCTCCAGTGGACCGGGCAGTACTACTACGCAGAGCCTGGCCTCGTGCTGAGAGCAATGCTGCCCGACATCGACTCACTCATCGCGTCCAGGTCCTCCCAAAAGGGCACAAGGCAACCCACCTCCGATACAGTTGCCTTGCCGGAGATGCCGATAACACAGGAGACCTTGACCCCCTTAAAGGCGGCCCTGCAGACAAAAGGCTTTTCGGTGCTCCTGCTGCACGCCCCATCGTATGTCTATGGCATACGGTACATGCTGGAGGCGCTCAGATTAACCGACAGCGCACTGATACTATACCCGGAGATCGATGAACTAACAGCCATCGCAGGACACCTCTGCGACGCTACAGCGCAGGAGATATGCCTCATCCACAGCGACGTCTCCAGGGTCAGACGTAGCAACAACTACAGGGTAATCGTGGAGGGGACTGTCAGATTCGTAGCGGGCACGATGTCGGCTGCCCTGGCGCCCCTGGACAGACCCTCTCTGATCGTGGTATCAGAGGAGCACAGCCCACTGTACAAGTCCGATAAATCCCCCCGCTACCATGCACGTGACGTGGCCGTAATGCGCGGGATGCTGGAGGAGACAACCGTCCTCCTGATCTCTGCCACGCCCTCTGTTGCCTCCTGCTACAATGCGATGACGGGCAGGTACCAGCTCATACGCTGTCCCGTCGAGGTGGCAAGACCGGCGATCAAACTAATCAAGACACGACAACCACTGTCCTATAAGGCGCTGCGGCGACTCAAACGTGGCATACACCTCGTCTACGTAAACAAAAAGGGTTACGGCATACCCATATGCTCAGACTGCGGCTTCTATCAGACCTGTCCTAAGTGCAGCCATCCACCGACAATTACACACCCCCTTGTCCTCTACAACGAGCAGACCGCCGCCGATACCAGAAGCCTGTTCTGCAACCGATGTGGATACCGGAGTAAGCCCCGGGACTTCTGCCCCGTATGCAGCGGACACAACTTCATCTCCGCCGGCAGCGGCACACAACACATGGAAGATATACTCCGGCAGAAGCTAAACACCTCAACGGTGCGCATCGACAGCGACATCATAAAGGGTCGGCAACGGACCTCCAGGGCGTTGTCCAAGGCCGTTGATGCCACCATCGTCGTTGCAACCAAGATGCTGCTCAAGCCCCTGCACCTGCACAGACACTTCAAGGGTATCGTCTTTGTCGGGACCGACATGTACCTTGCCATGCCACAGTACCAGGCAATGGAGAGGCTCTTTCAGGACGTCTTCAGGCTCTCCGAAATGGCAGGGGAGTTTATCCTCATCCAGACCGCAATGCCGGACAATCCGCTCTATGTCCTCCTGCAGGCATACAACTACGAGGGGCTTGTAATGCACGAACTGAAGGTCAGGAGGGAGCTGTCTTACCCGCCGTTTTCAAAGATGGCCCTGGTCAGTATCATGTCCCGGGCAGGGTCCGGGGCTGACGTCCTGCGCAGGGCGGCTAAATCCCTTGGGGGCGTTGTCTTTACGCCGACCATCAAGGGGTTTGACGGCGGCATACAGGTCAGTCTGCGGGCGCAGGGACGTGCAGCCCTAAATCACGAAATCCAGAGGCTCCAAAAGAAGGTCAATGACCTCGGCTTGAAGGATGTCCGGTTAGATATTGACGCAGACCCTGTTGTGCCTTTTTAGTAGCCCCCTTGGCCTGGGCAATGTCCCCGAAGAAAAGAAAGAAGGGAGGCGGCTCCGCTTCTTGGCGCTCCAGGTCGCACCTGGCCTCCTTCAGAACCCCCCGCAAGGGGAGGGGCGAGCCGCCCCGGGCACGAAGAAGTCCCCTTGACCCCTTCCTAAATCTTGTTTACAGTGGATTGTTTTATACACTATGCTTTTTGTGCTGTATTACTCATATAATAGTCTTGGAGTGTGAAGTAAACTTTTCAAAAGAACTCTTCTCTTGACAGCCTCAGATATATAGTTTTAGGATAAAAACATGGTTGTTGAAATTTATAGAATAATAAAAGGAGTCGAAATAGTATCCTCTTAAAAAAGCAGGGTAAAAAATTTTTTCACGGTTAAAAGGCATGGATTCCTGCTTTCGCAGGAATGACAGTTACAGGCGTTTTCCAAGTGTGTCATTCCTG
>NZ_JABXWD010000404.1 GCF_019173545.1 Candidatus Magnetobacterium casense
GGTGATGATGTTCAGTTGGAGCCGAAGGTTTTATCGCCGCAGCGTCAGGCATTTGTTGATGATGTTCGGTCCGGTAAATTAACCGGTTTTGATATAGTTAATCACGGAATTGATATAACAAAAGATGAAGGCTTAAAGGCTCTTTACGGTGAGCTGTTGTTGCGTGACGATTTGGTTGATATCTTAAAGGGTGTTAGCGTAGAGGCCGCTGATGACATTTCCGGTTATGCCGTGTATCGCTACAATCGCGGTCGGGATGTAATTGGTATCAACACTTCTGAGATTACGGATCGTATATCTCTTGATGCGATAATATTTGAGGAGATAGGACATTCTCTGATGGACCGTCATATTGTCTCTGATGCAGGTTCGAGGTCGCATGTTCGTAGCTTAATGGATATAGCGATTGGTGAGCTTGACGCTAAAGAGGTTGAAATTTTGCGTCGTGCGGAGTCTGCGACAGGTATTGGTGTTATTACGGATATACTTTCTGAAGCGGGAGCAAGGTCTCATTTGCTATACGGTTTGGTTAATGAGCGAGAGTTTCTTTCAAATGCCTTTAGTCGAAAATGGTTTCAGGAGTTCCTCAAGGGCATCAAGGTTGAGGACGAAAGTGGAAATGTCAAAAAGGGTAGTCTTTGGGAGCGTTTTGTGTTGTGGGTCAACGACGTTCTTTTTGGCGGAGTCGATCACACGACGTTGCTGCATAAGGCCCTTGAGACCGGCGCTGATGTTATTGATCGTCAGAGCGCAGAGCGTCATGGACGTCTTGATGCGCAGGATGGTGTAACTGATGCGTTGCTTTTAACTCAATGGACACGACATACAACAAAGTGGTTAGCCGATCTTGGTTACAACATGAAAGATATACAACACATGAAAGACAATATGCCGCTTTCAGACGTTGCCTACATACTATCCAATAAAATAAAACCTGAAGCTAAAGCTGAAGAGAGCTATGCCATCAACGATAACTTAGACAAGATAGGGCAGTTGTATGACAGTACCGTTGAAAATAAGAAGGAGCGCAGGTTTCTTGTCCGTGAGGCTCTAAACCGTGTTAGCCTCGGCAAGGTCAGCGACAACAACGTACAGGCCGTCAAGAAGGCCACCGGCATTGACCTGACGGGGTATGAAAGAACGATTGATAACCAAGCGATTAATCACATCCTCACGGAACACTCAGACCCTAAGAGAGAGGCGGCACGTGGGCAGCGTGTTGTTACAAAGGAAGACATCAAGAGAATTCCTGATATTGTCGAATTGCCCGATGATATTTCGTTAGGCAAAACACCAAGAGGCTTAGATACTATTAAATACATAAAAAAAATTAATGGAGATGTCTATTATGTTGAAGAGGTACGCACAGGCAAACAAAACATAGCGGCTAAAACTATGTACATAAAAACAGGAGGGGGGACCAAGATGGCACCTTCTCAGGTTACCCCTGATCATACGTCCCAGACGCGCCCCTCTACTTCTACTATACCACCCACCGGTGAACCTGTCAAGGGGCAGCGCCGGTTGTTTGAACGGCCTGGTGAGAAGGACTTCGCCCGCGCCAGTGACGGTACCATGCAAGAAATATTTAACAAAACAATAGACCAACTGTCTGCCACTCCGACCGCCGGCGATAGCTACGCCCTTTCCGACAAGCCCCGGCGGCTGTTTGAACGGCCCGGTGAGAAGGACTTCGCCCGCGCCAGTGACGGGACCATAGACTTTGGACATATCGGTGACGATGTCGCAAAGGCTATTGGCAGAGAGGCCGCTCCGATCAGACTACAACGGGGGCGTGAAGACAACTACGGTGAGACACATGTAGAAAAGGGGCATGGAGATGAGATAAGAAAGGCCGGTTATGATAGCGTTCGGGAGCTTGTTCTTGACGTAGCCCAAAATTACAATCAAATACGTGAGAGTGCCGAAAGTCGTTTACTTCTTGTAAAGAGAAACGGCAAGGACAAAATAGCAGTAGTTGAACTCAGACCTAACGAGGATGGTAGCTTTTATGGAGTGACAACGGCTGGTGTCTTTAGGCCAAACTACGCTGATAAAAAGAAACTGCTTTGGAACAGAAGCGCGCAGCCTTCTACTACCAAGTCAGAGCTACCTGATACCCTTCCGCACACCATCAGTGGCGAGGCTCTGGCTGATGATGCCTTGCGCGCGGGGCAAAGCAGTTCTTCTACCTCTACAGTACCACAACCCGGCGAGCCTGTCAATGTGCAGGAAGTAGATGCGACATTGCGCGTGTTGTTTGAAAGGTCTCAGGACTCTGATGTCGAAGGAGGAGAGTCTTACGCCCTTGGTCCTGTTAAGCAGATGCGTGATCGTGGTAAGATTACTTCTGAGCAGTATGAGTGGGTCAAGGCCAACGATCCTGACCAGTCTAAGTTTAAGTATGCGCCGTGGATAGCAAAACAGCTTTCCAATTCCGATACACCTGAGGTTAGGGACAAGCTTAAGAGTGTTGTTGGAGATTACGCACGGTTTATTGCTGATAAGCGTATGGTTCCTGATTTTACAAAGGCCCCTATTGAAAAAATCAGAGGACTTGGCGGTAAGATAGTTTTTGATAAACATCCATTTCCCGGTATTGAGTCTTATGATAGCGTTTCTGCGATAGAAAAAGATTATCGGTTTTGGTATTTACGTAATACATTTTCGCCGTCGGAATGGAATCACGTTGTTACTACAGGTGAAGGTCTTCATCCTGAAAAAGATTATACTGTAATTGAAAGCAATGATAAGTATGAGATAATCAAGCCATATGTTAATTATCATAAGAAAGGATATATTTTAGTCATTTATTATCATTAAGAATTAACATGTTATCGTCACATGAAAAGATTGTCTGAACTAGGATTAAACAGATTAAAA
>NZ_JABXWD010000405.1 GCF_019173545.1 Candidatus Magnetobacterium casense
TCGAATTCTTCATTATTATTATAGCATAGGGGAGAACACAAGAAATTCTTTAATAGATATCACCACGTGGTGCAATGTTTACAACAGCTATAGTTCTATTGTCATGAATAATGCTAAAGATCAGCCTGTAGTGTCCTATTTTTAAGCGGCAAAATCCTCTCAACTGTCCTTCAAGGGGTTTAACGTCATTGTGAGTTAAAGGGTTATTGTATTGAGATAGAGTTATTAACTCCGATTTAATTCTATTTCGCATATCTTTATTGAGTTTATTAAAATACTTTTCTGCTTTAGAAGACAGTTTAACATTCCAACTCAATGAGCAACCTGCCTTTACCTGCCTCAATCTCTTTTAATCCCTCATGACATTCATCTGCAAAGTTCGGTATATTTAAAAGCTCCGTAGTTTCAGCATATCTTTCAATGTACTCATTGGCCAGATCGGTAAAAATATCGGACAGTGTTTTATTCTCGCTCTGTGCTATAGCCTCTATGATTCTTAGTTTTTCCCGTGTAAGTCTGATTGTCGTTGAGTCTGTTGACATAGCTACATCCTCCTTTTTTTTCTCAATAACCCACAAGCTTCAGCATAATATAATATTTAACAAGGTATAGTATATAACAAACAGAAAACATTGTCAATTGCCAGATAAAGTCGCAATTTTTGGTCATTATTTTTTGGTGTTCTTATGCTAAAATATCAGGGTATTTTTATCTTGCAGGTTTTATCTGTAGTGATTGCTGAAACAGGAGAGTGCTGACGTTATGCCACGGGTTACGATAAAGGATTTTTTTGAGAAGAAGGAGCACAAGCGCAGTCTCAGTCTGATAACGGCCTATGACTATCCCTTTGGGCGCATAGTGGATGAGGTAGGTTTTGATGCAGTGCTGGTGGGAGATTCCCTTGCGATGGTGGTGCAGGGGCAGGAGAACACTATGGCCGTGACGATGGATGAGATGGTATATCACACGCGGCTTGTCTCAAGGGGCGTGACGGGAGCGATGGTCATTGGGGACATGCCGTTTATGTCGTACCAGGTTTCGGTTTCCGATGCGGTGAGAAATGCCGGTCGTTTTATCAAGGAGGCGGGTGCGCAGGCCATCAAGATCGAGGGAGGTTCGGAGGTGTTGCCCCATGTGCGTGCAATCGTGCGGGCCGAAATCCCGGTGATGGCGCACATTGGCCTGACCCCACAGGCGTTATACAGAATGGGGGGGTACAAGGTCCAGGGCAGGACGGATGAGGCCAGGAGGCGGCTCGTCGATGATGCCAACAGGTTGCAGGATGCCGGCGCATTCAGCATCGTGCTTGAGGCCATACCGGCAGAGCTTGCAAGGGAGATCACCGATGCCCTCGACATAGCAACCATAGGGATCGGCGCCGGGCCACACTGCGATGGCCAGATTCTGGTACTGCATGACGTCATAGGGTTGTTTGACAGATTTGTGCCCAAATTCGTCAAGAAGTACGCCAACATCAAGGAGGTAGCCGTCAACGCCCTCAAGGCATACAAGGAAGAAGTGGAGACCGGCGTATTTCCATCCGAAAAAGAGAGCTTCAAGTAGCAGGGCAGTTGTTGGATATTCTGAGCACTTTAATGGGGTCAAGGGGACTTCTTCGTGCCAGGGGCGGGTGCGACCCGCTGCGACAAGATTGCGGCTCGCCCCTCCCCTTGCGGGGGGTTCTGAAGGGGGGCGGAGGGGGTGGGGCACCCCTGCCACAAACCGCCCCTTTTTTTCTCTTACGGTCAAATGCGATTGCCCTGTTACGGGTGCTTGGCCTCTTTGATAAAAGCCCTTATTTTGTCGTGATTCTTCTTTCGCTTTGTGTCCTCGACGGCGGAACTGACATCCACCGCATAGGGTCTGACCCTCCTGATGGCGTCCCTGACGTTTTCGACGGTCAGGCCGCCTGCAAGCACTATCCTGCCAAACCGTCCGGCCTCCATGGCGATGTCCCAGTTAAACAGTTTGCCCGTGCCGCCGTAGACCTTGTCATCGTAGGTGTCGAGCAGCCAGGCATGTACCTTGTATGACTGCAGCACACCGAGGTCTACGAAGTCCCTCACCCTGAAGGCCTTGATAACCTTGCTCCATACGCCGGAGAACTCCGCCCCCTCATCCCCATGCAACTGCACAACGTCAAGGCCGCTCTGTGTCATCTTTTCGATCACATCTGCCACACCCTCGTTGACAAACACACCAACCGTCGTGATAAACGGTGGCAGCTCCCTGACGATTGTCGCAACCTCTTGTGGCGTTACGCATCTGGGGCTCTTGTCGTAGAAGACAAAGCCAAGGGCATCTGCTCCGGCCTCCGCTGCGACAATGGCATCATCGGCGTTTGTTATTCCGCATATCTTAACCTTCACGTTTATAGCTTCCACCCCGACCTCCGTGTTTTTCAAGCAGCATAATATCCTTTATGACCATTTTCTTATCCACCGCCTTGCACATGTCATAGATGGTCAGGGCTGCAACGCTAACCGCCGTCAGGGCCTCCATCTCAACGCCGGTCTGGCCGCTTACCTTGACCGTTGCCAGGATGTCGATGCAGTTGTATGGTTCGTTGATCGTAAAATCCACGGTAACGCTTGTTATGTTAAGCGGATGGCACATGGGGATCAGAAAAGGCGTCTGCTTTGACCCCGCAATGGCCGCCACACGCGCAACCGCCAGGACGTCCCCCTTGGACAACCCACGGTCCTTAATCAGTCTGAGCGTCTCCGGCCTCATCAAAACCTTGCCACCTGCAATGGCCACCCTGGTAGTTATCTGCTTGTCGGTGACGTCCACCATCTTAGCCCTTCCCTCGTCGTCAAAGTGCGTCAGTTCGCTCATACCTTAAAACCCTCCTTTTACGCAACACGGT
>NZ_JABXWD010000406.1 GCF_019173545.1 Candidatus Magnetobacterium casense
GGGCCCGGAGCCACGCCTTAGCGGTATCGTTCGGGACCATACTCTTGTCGAACACAACGGCTACTACCGCTCTGGAGCCTTCCTTGATGCCGACGATGGCATGTGCGCCTTTGAAGTAGAAGTCATCCTTGCGTTCACAGGACAGGATGTCGGTGAGCGGTTCGATGACAGCGAAGGTCTCATTGGGGCGCAGGAGGTCCTCAATCACGCTCTGGACCCCGAGAAGAAGTTCTTGACATCTGCCAGGCCGATTCCGAACAAAATGGCTGCTGCCGGCACCGCGATGGCGACCCAGCCCCACCATGGGAGCGCGGGGAGGGCCCCGAGGCCGGAAACCTTCCCTTCCCTGACCGCCTTCAGGCGAGTTCTTCGAAGGGCCTCCATGTTCTGGTGCTCGAGGTTGTAAATCATTGGGTTGATGAATCCGCCCGTGAGCAGGCCTTGGAGCTCCAGCCGCCAGCGGTCGAAGATGCGCTCGATTTCGCCGTCGGTTTTCGCCCACATGAGCTCGTTCATGAAGTTAGACCGCATTCCCTCGTAGAACGAGTATTCGCGCTCGAGGGGCGGCTGCATTTGCATCTGGTAGAGGCCGGGGTTGTAGCCGAGCATGGTTACCATCCTCTCTGGACCCTACGGTATAGGTCTTGGTTGTCGTGGTGGGCCTTGATGGCGTACTTCGCCGCCGCCTTGGCGAGGGCAGGGGATGGGTTGCTTACAAACCGGGAGTAAAGGTAGTTTATAACTTCTTCATCAGAGGTGCCGACGTGTAACCTGCCGACAATGTTTCGAATGATGTGCTTGTCGCCGCCGGTAAGCTTTGGGCTGGGCATGGGCAACCTCCTATGACACCTCGCCCGAGCGAATTTTGCTCAAGGGTGTGGGTTTGAACCCCGTATCGCGTTCGATGTGAAGCCCGTGCGGACCCGTTGATGTCTGGAGTTCTGAGAGGCTGAAATAGCCCAACTCGGTCTCGAGTCCCTTGACGAGCCCGAAGAACAGGTCCTTGCCGTCGTATTCCAAGGCGTACCAAGTCCAGTTACTGTCGGGCGTGAAGAACTTGACGTAGGCGATGGGGTCCTCGACGTTCTCCTGCGAGTAGAGCGGCGGAAGCTTCTTCAGGATGTCCTTGGTGAGGAGCTTGATGGGGGCGCCCATCCCACAGGTTGGACAATCTGGTCCTCCATGAGGATGCGATTCGCCATGGCATGTCGGACATTCTACTTGAATCACTTCAGTGTTATTGTTGACGGTTTCGATGCTTGGAAGCGGGAGGTCCCATTCGGCGGGCTCAACTTGTGTATTCATCAGCCCCACTTCGCGGACCCGGAAGAGCATTCCCTGTTCTTCCGGCCCCGGATTCGCCCACATGAACAAGTTGTTAGGCTTCAGTTTTCCCAGCTTTTTCTTGGTTCCGGATACACCGTCAAGCTCGGAATTCCCCTCGTACTCTGAGTAATCCAGGTTCGGCCACAGTTCCCGCATCGCCCGGATGACTTCCTTCTCGGGCGGATAGTACACTCCATTGTCGCCCTCGTACTCGTAGAAGTTCGTGTTATGGAAAAGCCACCCGTAGACTTCCTTTTCCCACCCGTCGGGCATCCCTTCCATCCAGTGGGCGGCACTGCTGATGTTCTCGAGCGTCTGGCTGAACGCGCTGTCGGGGTCGTCCTCGTCAGATTGCTGCTCCTCGAGCCAGTCGCCCCAGGACCCGATGAAGAACTTTTCTTCCCGGGTGTCGTACAGGATGGTCGTGTCGTATGTGTCGCCGAGGGCGACGTAGAGAGCCCCAGTGTTGTAGTAGTATTTGTCGACCTGCCCCGCGATGGGCACTGCCTCAACGCCATAGCCTCCCAGAGCCTCGTTTGCGAGCTCAAGGGCTGCATCCACCTCTTCATGAGACTGCGCGTTCCTGAAGGCTTCCGAGAGCTTGTCGACCTGGTCCTGCGTGAGGTTCGGGAAGGCGGCCTTGAGGTGGAGTTCATCGTTCCCAGAACCCGACATGCCCGATTTAGGGACCTTCTTTACGCTCGCCACAGCGGTTCCGATGGTCATGGTCTGCCCGTCTGCTAGGTTCCATCGCACGGCGAGAAGCTTCTTCATAGGGTCCGTGTAGATGCTGCGCCCATGGTAGCCCGGGATGGTCGTGACGTAGCCGATGTCGCCGCGCTGGATGCCGTACTTCGAGTAGTACAGGGCATCGAAGATGGTAGGTTCGAATACGACGCGGTCGCCTTCCTTGAACTTGGCCATGAGGTACTACTCCAAATCGTAATCTTCTAGCTCACTCATCACCGCGTCTGTAGGCGTTCCCGGCTCGATGATGGCACCAAGGCACCCGAAGCACGCCTCGTGGTCAACGCCACGAATCGCAGACGCATCTTCTGCCCACTCTTGACTTTCGCGATACATCCTTTTGGCTTCCGACCCATGCGTGGGATATCTCACGGGGACTTCTGGATTTGTCCAGCACAACCGACAATGAGCCTCTACACAGGTTTTCTTTTTTCGTTTGTAAACGGGGCAGTCCCATATCGCCTTGCTGACGACCTCGGTTGCTGCCGTTGAGCCGGCGGATAACCCATAAATCATCGGCGGGAAGTCTTCGAAGTAAAGCGATGAGGGCCGCACTATCATGTTGTCCGGGGCTGCGTTTAGTGCGTTGACCCATTTTTCATTGACGCTGCCATCGGGGCGCAGACATACCCTCGTCGGGGACCAGAACTTAGTCTTCGGTAATCGTTCTGCGACTTCAAACCATTGTTCAGCATACTTGGTAGACCAGAAGTCCCCAGAGTCGTGAATTCTGAAATAGTCGGGAGTCCCGAACCAGATTCCACGGTCGGACTGTTTTGCCTTCGATA
>NZ_JABXWD010000407.1 GCF_019173545.1 Candidatus Magnetobacterium casense
GGTCCCCTTGCGGGGGAGGTCTGAGGAGGGGGCGGAGCCGCCCTCCTTTTTTCTTCTTTACGTATAAAATTAATTATGGGCAGGTACTTATAGCATAGCACGTTGCGGTTGTGTGCAGTGCAATACAAGAAAAGAAAGGGGCTGTTTTACCAGCCCCCCAGTTTGCGAGTTAAACTCTTTGGTTTATATCAGGCATTCACCTGCAACGACAGCTATCTTGTCTGCCACTCTGCGGGGATACCGTTTGCGACAAAGCCGTGGTCCCTTATTGCGGTACCGTTATTGAGGATGTGCAGATAGACGTCACCGGTAGTAGTGTCTCTCCAGATGAGGTCTGCCTTGCCATCGCCGTCATAGTCTCCGGCCTTCATAAGGTGCCAGTTAGCAGGGATAGCACGAGTAACGTAATCACCACCAATGATAATGGTGCCGTCCATTAACCAGATTGCGTAGTCGTGAGCGGTTGTATCATGCCAGATGATATCGGCCTTGCCGTCACCATTAAAGTCGTTGATGGCCTCGATCATCCAGTTGTTTGGGATATTCTTGGCGGCATAGCCCTGACCTAAGACCGTCAGACCGTTCATCAGCCACACAAAGACATTTCCTGTTCCGGAGTTTTGCCATATCAGGTCGCTCTTTTTGTCGCCGTTGAGATCGGCTACGACCTTAATATTCCAATCCGAAGTCATACCTCTGAGCATGTAACCACCACCGATGATATTGGCGCCGTCCATTAACCAGATGTATATGTCACCGTTGTCTTTATGTCTCCACATGATGTCTGCCTTGCCATCGCCATCAAAATCGCCAACGGCGTTGATCTCCCACTGAGCAGCCAGACCCTTTACAGCAAAGCCACCGGTTGATATTTCGGTACCCTTCATGATGTATATGTAAACATCTCCGGTTGCCTTGTTTTGCCACAGGAGGTCAGCCCTGCCATCACCGTTGAAGTCGCCTACGGCCTTGATATCCCAGTCGAGTCCCGTGTTTTGGACGACATAGCCGCCGCCTTTGATGGTCTTGCCATCCATCAGCCAGACGTAGACGTCGCCGTTGGTGGAGTTTCTCCATATCATATCGCTGTTGCCGTCGCCGTCGAAGTCGTATTCGGCCTTCCTGGACAGGGAGAACTCTATTGCTATCTTCTTGTTTTCGGTCATCCTTACCATGCACTGGTTAGTGCCGATACTTAGATCGCAGCCAGTCCAGCCCTTGATCGTTGAACCCAGGCCCTCTTGTGCCGAAAGTACAATCACCAGGTCCTTCTTAAAGGATGCCGTGCCGATCTTGCCATCCTGACTCCAGGAAAACTTTCCACTGGATACCGTTACCGTGCCATAGACAGATCCCATCATTGGATTGGATATCTTGGACTGAGTCGTTATTGAGCTTGCAGTGGGATATGCCATCGTAACCGTCAGGGTCACTTCGTCTGCCTGTGCAGCCTTCTGCTTGACCGTAAAGGTCTGTCCTGCGATGGTCATCGTTGCGGTGCGTTCGCTTGCTGTTGTGTTCTCTGCCACCGAATAATCGACCGTGCCATTTCCGGTGCCGGAGCTGCCCGATACAATGCTTATCCAGGAGTCATTGCTGATTGCCGTCCAGGTGCAACCTGTGTTTGGCGTTGCTACATCCACGATATCGTCGCCACCGGCGGAGGGGAATTCCCTGGTTATCGGGTTTATCGAAATACCGGTTGCGCAATCCGTACCCAGTTGAGTCACCGTGAACATCTGTCCACTGATGCTCATTGTACCGCTGCGTGAGGCGCCGGAGTTCTGCGCTACCGTGTAGGAGATAGTGGCGCTACCCGAACCGGATGAGGCTGATGTCAATGCTATCCAGTCGGCATTGCTTGCCGCTGACCATGCACATCCGCTGTCTGCCGCCAGACTTATGGTATCGCTGCCACCGTATGCCTGGAACTGCTTGCTGGTTGGAGAGATTGAGACCGTACATGTCGAGGCAGCATCCTGAGTAATCGTAACGGCCTGACCACCGATGGTCATTGTACCGGTTCTGGAGGTTGTGCCCGTGTTCTCTGCCACGGAGTAATCTACCGTGCTACTGCCACTGCCCGAACTGCTGGAAGTTATAACTATCCAACTGGCGCTGCTTGAGGCAGTCCATGCGCAGGCGCTGTCAGCCGTTACACTTACGCTGTCGTTGCCGCCGGAAGATGCAAAGTTCTTGCTCGTTGGGCTGACTGTGATAGCGCAGGTTGATGTTCCCGGGTTTTGAATAACCTTAAACGCCGCTCCGCCTATGTTGATTATGCCGGTGCGAGCGCTTGTACCCGTGTATGCCGCCACCGTATAATCCACAACGCCGTTGCCTGTGCCCGATGTCCCGGAGTTGAGGGTTATCCACGAATCAGCCGTTGTGGCCGTCCATGCGCAGTTTGCCGTTACGTTGACATTGCCGCTGCCACCGGATGCCGTATAGTTCATGTTGGTGGGGTTGATTGTCACCATGCAGCCTGACTGGCCGGCATCCTGGAGGATCGTAAATGCCTTCCCTGCAACGTTGATTATACCGGTGCGCGGGTATGTGCTGGTGTTCTGTGCCACGGTGTAGTTTACAGTACCATTGCTGGTGCCTGAGGTACCAGAAGTGATTGTTACCCACGTATCGGCGGTTGTGGCCGTCCACGAGCAACTACTGCCTGATACCGTTACATCAAAGTGGTCACTGCCACCGGATGCCATGAATTGCTTGCTCGTAGGGTTTATACCGATGGAACAGCCTGATGTCGGAGGGTCCTGGACAACCTTAAATACCGCCGTACCGACGTTGATCAAAGCGGTACGAACGGTCGTGCCCGTGTTTTGGGCTACGGTGTAATATACCGTCCC
>NZ_JABXWD010000408.1 GCF_019173545.1 Candidatus Magnetobacterium casense
AAAGGCCTTATAGATGAGGCCATTACGGCCTATGAGAACTTCATAAGGTATGCGCCTCCCCAGTATGCAGGGCATGTAGAAACAGCGAAGGCGTTTATAGAAGAGCTAAAGCATAGAAGATAGTATACCCAACTACATGGAGTGGATTCCCGCTTGCGCTGGAATGACAAGAATTTTGCAAGGTTGATTTATATTGATATAAATAAGGAGTAGATTATGAGCGTATCCATATCACCGGCGGTAAAACTTGTCTGGCAGATAGCCGATAACGAGACACATACGACACGACATCGCCGTATAGAAAGGGAACATATCCTTGTCGGTATATGTAAGATTGGCGATGTACTGGCACTTGATGCCCCATACGCAGACATGCCGGATTCAGACGCTATGAAACCGGAGGTCAAGGCATTGGACGAACTCTTTTTACGTATACACATCGACAGGAAAGACCTTAAACGTATCATCAGGGAAATAATCGGTAACGGAGGATACACTCATACGGAAAATACCCTCCATAGAAGCGAAAGCTGCAAGGGGGCATTTAATCGAGCGGCCAAGATAGCCCAATCGGTAGGTTCCGAGACTATCACGGTGTTACATCTGCTTGCCGCAATTATGGAAGAGCCTGGTGATTATGTCGAAAAGGCCATAAATGACGCCGGTGTCTCCATCGAGGCGATGAGAGAGGCGCTTATGAAGTCACTCAACAGGCCCCTAAATGTGGAAGATATAAAGAGGATTGCCTTTGAAGTGCTCAACCGGATTAGAATGGAGTTAATAGTAGAAGATGTCTTCTTTGACGTTTCAGAGGAAGTCCTGAGTTTTCTGTGTGACGGCAGTTGTGACTCAGTAAACGGAGAGCGGCTGATTAAGCTGGCAACCGAAAGGCTAATCGATATACCATTAAACGAGAAGATGTTAAAAGGCGAACTACCAAAGGGCTGTATCGTGGAGGTGTGCCTGTATAAAGGCAATGTCGTATTTGAGGTCACCGATGTCAAGAAGATGTTGGAAGATAAGCTCCAGTGGGCAAGCTCATACCAGGAAGACATAGCTGACGATAAAGCCCCGGCCCCCGATTCATCCGAGGGAAAACGTGAATTTACGGTTATTATGTTTACGGACTTAAAGGGGTCGGTTGAGTATTTTGAAAGATACGGGACGATTGATGCTCATACCTGGATATGTAATCACAACAAGATCGTCATCCCAATAATAGAATCCCATGACGGAAGGGTTGTCAAAAAGATAGGCGATGCGGTTATGGCGTCTTTTAAGACACCGGCAGAGTCCGTCAGGGCCTCAATAGACATCCAGCGGTCTATAGCACGCAATAACGAAACCACAGAAGAGGCAAGGCGTCATTACGTGCGTATTGGCATAAATGCCGGAGACGTCCTATACAAGGATGGCGACTTCTATGGAAGTGTAGTCAATATAGCAAGCAGGGTACAAAACCTCACTCCACCTGGTACTGTGTATATTGCAGAGGGGCTTTACAGGCTCCTTGAAAATGATGTAGAGTTCAGGATTAAACCTCTGGGAGAAATGACAATAAAAGGGATGAAAACAAAACTCAGCGTCTATGAAGTTGACTGCAATGATGGTGGATAATGGGGTTAAGGGGGCTGGCCTCCTTGCAGGAGGGGGTCTGAGGTTAGGGCAGAGGGGGTGGGGCACCCCTGCCACAAACCGCTCCCCTTCTTGCCTTAACCGGAGTTAATTAAACAGACAATATAAAATTAATTATGGGCAGGTAAATATGGTGAGTGAATCAGTTATTTCGGTGAGGGATGTCCACAAGACCTACGGCAAGGTCATGGCGGTGAGGGGGATATCGTTTGAGGTCATGGGTGGGGCGTGTGTTGGGCTTTTGGGGCCTAACGGGGCAGGCAAGAGTACGCTGATGAAAATGATCTATGGCAAGTCGCTCAGGGATGAGCACGCCGGCAGCGCCATCTCCGTCTTTGGCTACGACCCCATGTACGATGAGCTGAAGATCAAGAGCATCTGTGGCGTTGTCCCGCAGGAGGACAACCTTGACGTTGAACTCAACGTCGTAGAGAACCTGATGACGTTTTGCAAGTTCTACGGTATCAGACGACGTGAGGCGCTAAACAGGATCGACGAACTGCTTGATATCATGGAACTCTCCGACAAGCGCGACGCCAGGCTCAGGAGTCTCTCCGGCGGGATGAAGAGGCGGTTAATCATAGCGCGTGCCCTTATCAACAATCCACGGCTGTTGATCCTGGATGAGCCAACCACGGGCTTAGACCCGCAGGTGCGACACTTCATGTGGAACAAGCTCAGGCAGATGAAAAAAGACAATCTGACGATCCTGCTTACCACGCACTACATGGAAGAGGCATTTCAGTTGTGTGATAACCTCGTCATTGTCAACGAAGGTCAAAAGGTCATCCAGGGCAATCCCAACGAGTTGTTGCAGCGTCACATCGAACGCTACGTCCTAGAACTGCGTCAGCCGCACGTCGCACGGCGAATCAACGGCCACATAGACAGCCTCAATCTGCGCTCAGACCACGCCCACGGCACTACACACGTATACTCCAACACCATAGACCCCCTGCAGGACATCATCAAAACCCTCAACAGCGACGACTACTACCTGCGTCAGGCAAACCTCGAAGACCTCTTCCTCAAGACCACGGGAAGGTCCCTCAACGAAACACAGTAGCCACGCCCCACCACAACCCACCGGTACCTCTCTAAAATTGGGTGCATAAACTTTTGGTGGGTAAGATAAACGGGGTCAAGGGGACTGGTCCCCTTGCAGGGGAGGTCAAGGAGGGGGCGGAGCCGCCCTTCTTGTAGGGGGTAGGGGG
>NZ_JABXWD010000409.1 GCF_019173545.1 Candidatus Magnetobacterium casense
GGTCCCCTTGCGGGGGGTTCTGAAGGGGGGCGGAGCCGCCCCTTTCTTTCTTGCCTTAAAGTATAGTTACCATGAAATATAAAGAGGATACGAATATAGCTTGACAACGGGGACTTGTTATGTTAGATTTAAGTATAAGCACCTCGTTCCTCCCCTAAACTGCTGCTCATCACCCAGTGGGCAGCAGTTACTTATCGCAGGTGAATTACAGGCGGCACAACAAAAGGCGTGCATAAGGCGTGCATAAAAAAAGGCGCACATATAAACTTCTATCAGGAGGTAAGATGAAACGATTCATCGTGGCATTGATGTTGACTCTGGGTCTGGTTGGGTGTACTGCCCATGTGGCCCCCGATGGTACGACACACGTAACGACTGATGGTGTTATCTTGGTACCAGGGCCGCCAGGGCATCCAGTGCCACCAGGAAAACCATTGCCGCCAGGGCATCCGATTCCACCAGGACATCAGGTACCGCCAGGGCATCCGGTTCCGCTAGAGCCACCACCACCACTGCGTTAACAATTACAGTGGCTACTGCAGATAAAGCACTGGCCAGATAACTCTGAGGCAAACTGAAGAGGGCAGTTTAGACAACAACTGCCCTTTTTAGTCAACGTCAATGCCCCTGAGGTAGTGTCAGCGGAGGCGGCGTAAATCTTGGAACCGGAGGTGTCGGTTTTGATGACTGCGGAGGCGGAGTTGGTATGTTTACAGCAGGAGGTGGAGTTGCCGGGGGCGGAGTTGGCCTTGCCGGAGGTGGAGTCGGGGCTACATGTACCGGCGGCGGAGTTGGCCTCGTATACACTGGTGGTGGTACCACTACAGTCGGTGGGGGTGGAGTTACCGTTCTTCCGGGTGGTGGCGGTGGTAGTATGTCACGTCCTGGCGGTGGTGGCTCCTGTGGTTGTGGTGGGACAGGCAAACGTGGCCGTTCCCCTCTGGGGGGTGGCACAGGGTCAGGATCAAACACTGGTGGAAGCGGCGGCACCTTAACGGGTGGTGGTGGTGGTGGCAGCGGTACTTTCACAGGCGGCATCCCTGGGGGGATAACGGGAGGTAGTGGTCTGTCTGTCAGTGCCTCTATGTCGCGCACTATGTTATCGAGCCTTGATGACAGAAGCTCTCGTTCTTCGTATCTGAGAAACCTCTTTGAGCGTTCCTTTCTTTCAGCTTCAGCCCTGACGTTGTCAATCCGGCGCTGGAAGTTACTGACCTGCTTGTGTGAAAGCCATCCACCATCGGCAGCCTCCTCAAGCACCCGCTGGGTATGCAGCAGCTTCTCCTCTATGACCGAATCTCTCAACTCATAGGCCAATACCCCATCAACCGTTAATAACATCAGTACAAGTGTCGCCATCAGCGATACAACCACGATAGAATATCTTTTGTTTAAAATCTCAATCACCTCCTTCTTTTTTGGGATAGCAGTTCTGTCATAATTTAGATGCTATATGGTACAACTGTCATCGTATGCTTGTCAACAAGTCAATCAGCAGGGCAATCGCATTTGACCGTAAGAGAAAAAAGGGGCGGCTCGCCCCTTTTATGCCGGGGGTCGCTGACCCCTCGCTGACCCCTTGACCCCTTCCCTTGGTCAATCAGGCAGACATTGTTGCCGTGATGATAAACCTCTGTATATCGGTGGTGGGTATGGTGAGTTGCTCAACGTGCAGGGCGTCTGTGTTGAGGCCGATGAGTTCCTTTTCGTAGCCTTTGCCCTTGCTGAGGAGCATGACGCCACGTGGTTTTACTAGGGCAGCGGTCTTTGTCAGGAAGGCATCAACCGAAAAGAGCGACCTCACTACCGCAGCGTCGTATGTACCCCCCGGGATGACAGGGATGTCCTCGACCCTGCCCTGGAGTACGGTGACGTTAGGCAGGGATAGCGTTGCGACCATATGTCTGAGAAATGCGACCTTTTTACCAGTTGGTTCCAGCAGGCACAGCGACAACTCCGGTCTGACCAGTTTCATGGGGATACCCGGAAAACCCGCACCGCTACCTACGTCTATTACGCTGCGTGCATCGGGTGGGAGGCATCTCAGGTACAGGAGCGAATCAAGAAAGTGTCGCCGGACAATATCGGCGTCCTCGGTGATAGCGGTGAGGTTATGTATGCGACTCCACCTCTTAAGCTCCACGAGATAGACGCCAAAGGCCTCCAGCAGCCACTGCGTAGCAGGAATCGCCAAGGCCGTCAACCCCTCTCTAAGGATCGATATCGGTAACAGGTCGGTTGGCATTACAAACAGCGTAGCACGTACCCCAGGAAATAGTCAACACAAAGGCACTGGGATGATCTGTTCTCCGTTGCCAGATTAACAACGAACCCCTCCCACCACCTGACTGCTCCTCCCCTTGGGGGTGGGGTTGCATAACTGTACGAACTTACGATAGAATAAAAGATGCAGCTTGCAGATATCAGACGCAATATATACCCAACTAAATGGAATTTGCAAAAGAATCATAGCCCTTATAACAAGTAAAGAACAATTGTCATTCCTGCGAAAGCAGGAATCTATGCGTCTTTTATGGCCGTATGGAATGGATTCCCGACTGCGCGGGAATGACAAAAATTTTGCAAATCTGATTTATCTTGGTATAGCGTTTAAGAAGATATTTGGCAATGAAGCCAAGAAAGGAGATGATTAGTTATGCTGGAATTTGACCGTATTACCTTTGATCCCAAGATTATGGGCGGCAGGGCCTGTATAAGAGGGATGCGTATCCCTGTTTCGGTCATCGTGGGGCAGATTGCCCACGGTGCAACATCCGATGAAGTGCTGGCCGACTATCCCGACCTCGAACCTCACGATATCCGTCAAGCCCTTGAATATGC
>NZ_JABXWD010000041.1 GCF_019173545.1 Candidatus Magnetobacterium casense
GGGGACTGGTCCCCTTGCAGGGGGTTCTGAAGGGGGGCGGAGCCGCCCCTTTCTTTCTTGTATGCAGGCAATTTTGATACCCGAAAAAACTCGAATCCGATCAGTATACCTGCCTATAATTAATTATATACGAAAGAAGAAAGAAGGGGACAGCTCCGTGCCCCCTCAGACCGACATCAGCAGCGCACACATCATGGCAACGTTCCAGTTCATATCCAGCGGCAGGTGAAACTCACACGTGGAGTCAAACAGCAGGTTGACCCGTGCCGGAAACTCCTCGTCCTCAAGCCACAGGATCAACACCACGGGTACACGCGGATACGGAAACAGCCTGATGGCGACATCCCCAAAGGACACCTCTTCACCGCCCAGCTCCCTGCCTCTCTGTAAAAAGCCGTCCCTGTCAGTTCCAAAGCGTGCCGCTAACTTATTGAGCGGTAAGGTGTGACCGCCCTTGAAAAACATTTCGCCATCCTTCAACCCCTCCGGTGGCACCAGGTGATTTGACGGCGGTATATCCCGTGCATCGGTAAGATACCACAACGATGCCAGGCGGTAGAAGTACCCAAATCGGGTCAACAGCATCTCCTGTTGGGGGGGCTCCAACACTGGTGGCGTTATCTGCCTCTGCTGCGGCGTGAACCGGTACGACAACCCAAAAGACCTGACGACATATGCCCCCGCAACGTCGTCGTACTCCACCGACGCACGTTGACACACCTCCGGTGGCGGAAGGGTTACGAGTTTGTCCCACCTGCTGTTTTCACCAGGAGGAAGAGTCACTGCTCTGTCCCCTTATCGATGTCTGCCGAGGGTGGCTCACAGCGCAGCTCTATGGCAAACAACGCACCATCCGGCGTATTTTCAACGTCCAGCTTACCGTTCATGTTGTTTTCGACGATGGTCTTGGACATGTACATGCCAATTCCGGTGCCTTTATGGGTGTCCTTGGTCGTGAAGTAGGGGTCAAAGACCTTGCCTATGATGGTGTCATCTATGCCTCCGCCGTTGTCAGATATCCCTATGATGACCCGCTTGATGCCGGAGGAGACATTCACGGATATATTTATGGAAATAGCCCCTTTCATTTTCCTTAGGGAAGGGGTCTTCTGGCGTCTGTCAACTATAGCGTCCTTGGCATTGTTGAGGATGTTGAAGACCACCTGCTTGAACTCGTTTGGATAGCCCAGCACATTGAGCGCACCAGTGGCCTCAATGTCACAGTTTACACTTGCGGAGATATTAACACACCTGAGCATGGCGTCAAAGAGCGACAACGTATCGGTAATGGCTGTCTTTACGTCAAAGAATTCTTTCTTCTTTGATGGTCTGAGGAAGTCCCTGAAGGTGTCTATCGCCTTTGCCATGAAGTCGATCTGTTTCGTTGAGTCCTCTACAGAGGTTGCCAGGTATGCCCCGTCCAGCTCCTTTGACTCATATGCAACCTGTACGTCCTGGATGATGAGGTTGAGGTTGTTTAGCGGTTGACGCCACTGATGTGCGATCACGCCGATCATCTCACCCATCGAGGCCATCTTGGATTGCTGGATGAGAAACTGCTCGTGCTGTTGGCGTTTTCTGATTTCGTCATACACCCTGCCCTCGAGGGTTCTGTTGAGTTCGCGGATTTCCCGCTCGTATGTCCGCTCGGCCGTGACGTCTATGACGCTTATCAGGGCAGAAAAGGTGCTCATGTACTCCACCGTATCGGCAATCAGGCGTATCCAGCGTTCATCCGACCACTTTGTCAGTATTTTCATCTCCTGGTCTTCGTGCAGCAACTTTTCGCCCTTCAGGCGCCAAAACACCTGTTCTTTAACCGTATCCCGCCAATTGGGATGCACGATATCCCACAGGGATAACCCTATAAGCTCCGCCCCCGTATAGCCCGTTATCTTCTCCAGCGCCGGATTGACGTATATGAACCTCTCCGTGTGCAACGCCACGCCAAAAGCACACCCCTCCGACAGCTTTCTGAACAGCTCCTGACTCTCCCTGAACTTACGCTCTATCCCGACCACCTCCATGCACCGGTAGATGGCCGCCAGGAGGTTATCCCGGTTGATTGGCTTGAGAACGTACTGGTTGACCCCTATGTTTATTGCATCGAGGAACAACTCCCGCTCGCTGAAGGCCGTGGTGATTATTATCTGTGCCTTGGGATTGAGTTTTTTTATCTCCCTGGCCATCTCCAGACCGTTGAGCAGGGGCATCTTGATATCGGTAATAACGATGTCCGGCTTGTGTTTTATGTATAGCTCCAGCCCCTCCTGACCGTTTTCGGCCTGATGCAGGCACCCCACACGACGATTGATGGCCTCACCGATGTTTTCCCTGATACCGGCCTCGTCCTCCACGTACAGGACGGTCAGCGTCCTCAGCTCGTTATCCAGCAGCTTATTATCCATAAGCTTGTCATCCATCAGATCGTTATCCATAAGGGCATCTTTCTATAGCAACTGCTATCACTCATTAATTATTATACAAGGTTTGCCTGATTTTTTGCATGTTGATATTATTGGTCATAATAGTTTAGTATATTCTATAAAAAGGATAAATAAACAAAAGCAAAAAAAAGGGGGCAGAGGGCACGCTATGGATATAATAGAACAGATTAAGTCTCAGATACTCCTTGAGACAGGGACAAATGAGTTTGAAATACTCGAGTTTTATATATATGAGCAGTCCTCGGTTGACACCACCACGCAGGCCGTCTATTTTGGTATGAATGTTGCCAAGGTGATGCAGGTAATTGAAAGCCCCAACCTTGAACAAAAGGACTATTCCCAAAACCCGTGTTTTCTTGGCACTATCCCCCTGCGCAATCTTATAGTGCCCGTGATAGACCTCAGCGAATGGCTTGGCATAGAGCGGGTAAGGACCGACAACGAAATCGTCATAATCACGGAGTTCAGTCAATCGGTGCAGGGTTTTCTGGTCTCCGGGGTCACGGAGATTCACAGGGTTGTCTGGAAAGACGTCATCCCGCCCAATGAGTTTATAAACAGGATCGGTTCCAGCTCTATTGTCGGAATGGTGATAAAGGACGACCACTTCATTCAGCTCCTGGACCTCGAACATATTATCTCAGACCTCAACCCGGAGTCCACCGAGGAGATGTGGCAGACCAGCGTCAGGGCACAAAAAAACTACATCGCCCTCATAGCAGACGACTCACCAACCATCCGCCTGATGCTCAAAAAGAACCTCCAAATAGCCAACTTCTCCACCCACATAGTCAACAACGGTGAGGAGGCGCTGGTCTACCTCAAGCAGATCGCACAAAAGGCCTCCGATGAAGGCAGGGACATCAGCGAATTCGTAAATATCGTGATATCCGACATAGAGATGCCACAGTTGGACGGCTTTACGCTTACCAGGAACATCAAGGAGGACCCCAGACTCAAGCGCCTTCCGGTCATCCTGTACTCCTCCATCATAACCGATGAGCTGCGTCACAAGGGAGAGTCCGTCAAGGCCGACTACCAGGTCTCAAAGCCCGACCTCAACAAGATGGCAGAGATGGCCATACGGCTCATAGAAACAACCGACACATAAATAACCGACAAGCAGAGGTGTCCTGATGGCATTTGAAGAAGATGATGAGGTAATAGCCACCTATATCGAAGAAACGTCCGAGCGTCTGGATGAAATAGAAGATACCCTCCTGGATATCCACAGGAGTAGGGGACAGGAGCATGAGGCGCTTTTGCACGGAATCTTTCGTTGTGCTCATTCCATAAAGGCCGGCGCCAATCTGCTCAACCTCAAACACATAGAAGCCATCTCACACAGTATGGAGAACGTGTTGCAGTTTTTCAGGCAACACAGACACATACCCGATGAGGATGCCGTTACCGTACTTCTGAGCGGAATAGATGGCATCCGGGACCTGTTAAGGGACGTCAGGGGCAGTAAAACGTCAAACATATCCCCGGCAGGCGTAGTCTCAATTGTTGAGAGACTCAACATGCTTATGGGGCAACTACATAAGCCATAAAAGGAGGCAACATGGCAGGCAAAGGCGGAAAAGGCGGCAAACTTGGTGACAAATTTGGCGACAAATTTGGTGACAAAGAAATAAGAGACACTCTCATAGAGCTGGTACAGAGTTCTGAGATAATGATGAAGCACCTGACCGGTCATGAGCTAAAGGATATAGAGATACTCAAGTTAGGGCCACCAACCAACGTAGAAAATCACAGGCCCTCTGACGTAGACCTGGTGATACCAAATAACAAGGATGTAATCAATATCCTTCTGGTGCAGTTTCACGGCACCAATGTTGAGAAGATGGCCAGGTGGATGTTTTATAACATAGTGGAGGCAATTGGCAAGTATGGTACAGAGGTTGATATCAAACAATATCTGGTATATTACGGCAAGGAAAAGTTTGACATGCCCGTAGGCATCAATGAGCCAAACCTGCAATACCACTATCATGTAATAGACGTAGGAGCCCTGGAGGGTGCACAGGATATCGACATAGGCAAGATGGCACAGGACATAACACTGGCGGTATTGAGCGGCGACACGAATGGCGGTCAATCGCCGGTGTTGCAGGCCATCCTTGACAGATTTTCGCAAGACGATATCATGGGCGATTAGAAAGAAGGGGATGGGGCACCACTACCATAAAAGGAACCTATCCCCTTGCCCCCCTAAGACTTAACCCTATATAACATTAGAATATTTATATAAGGACCTACCTGATATGATGAATGACGGCATTGAACATAATTGAACATAAAGGTAGCAAGGGGGTTGGAACCCTTCGCTCGATTATTCTCCTTGTCGTTCTTTATTTTATCAGTGGGCGGCTTGCGTTGTTTCTTGCTATACCGCCGGGGTATGCAACGCCGATATGGCCGCCCTCGGGTGTGGCGTTGGCCTTTATGCTGTTGTATTCTTACCGTGTGTGGCCTGGGATATGGTTGGGGTCGTTTTTACTCAACGCTTATATATCGCTTAATACGCCGGGGGCCTCTGTGGCGCTGCCGGGGATAATTGCCACCGGGGCGGTACTCCAGACAGTGGCGGCAACATATCTGATACAATGCTTTGTCGGACGCCAGGGAACCTTTGAGAGGGAACAGGATTTGCTAAAACTCCTGCTTATCGGCGGCCCTTTGAGTTGTATAATAAACGCAGGCACCGGCTCTACGGCCATGCTTGTTGTGGGTGCAATAAAGTCGTCGGGCTATATGTTTTCACTGTTTACATGGTGGTTGGGCGATACGATAGGTGTCATTGTGGTAACGCCACTGGCGCTGATATTGATGGGCAGACCGGCTGAGTTGTGGCGGAGAAAGAGAAATACCGTAGTGGCGCCAATTTTTACCCTCTTTGTTGCCGTAGTTGTTTTATTTGTGTATGTCCGTAGACTGGAGGAGGCCCGTGTAAGGATTGAGTTCGCAGGCAAGGTTGGGGTTATGAGCAACTCTATAAATGAGAGCTTTCAAAACTATATAGACACCCTTGAGTCGGTAAAGGGTCTTTATGAAGCCTCAGATAAAGTTGAAAGACATGAATTCAAGACATTCGTCAGGGGGATACTCTCAAAGCATCGTGCAATACAGGCATTGTCGTGGAATCCAAGGGTATCCGGGGCAGAGAGGACTATCATTGAGGAGGCGGCAAGGGCAGATGGCTACGGTGATTTCCGGATAACGCAGCGGGATGCTCAGGGAAAACTGGTAACAGCCTCCGATCGGCAAGAGTACATCCCCGTATATTTCCTGGAGCCTTATAAGGGTAACGAGGCAGCAATGGGCTTTGACCTTGCCTCCAACCCTTCGCGTAAGGAGGCGCTTGTAAGGGCACGGGATTCAGGACAACCCCAGGCCACCGGACGCATTACCCTGGTGCAGGAAAAGGGCAAACAGTTTGGAATGATAATATTTGCGCCCGTCTATAGCACAGGACAGCTTAACGACAACATTGCGCTCAGAAGGGCAAACATCAAGGGGTTTATATCGGGGGTGTTTCGCATTGGGGATGCTATAGAAAAAGAGATAGAGGGGCTTGGTATAGAGGGGATATATTTCGCCGCATACGACGATGCGGCCATGGAGTCGGAAAGGCTCATGCACGTACGCGACCCCGAAGGCGGAGGTTCAGAGGACAAACATCATGGCGGCATTGAACACAGGACGAAGATACGCGTGGCAGGCAGGGCATGGAGTATAGTCTTTTATCCGTCGGCAGAGTATTTAAAGAGACACATGACGTCTCAATCGTGGTTGATCCTGGTGGGTAGCCTGTTGTTTATCGGCTTACTGGAGGTGTTTCTGTTTATGCTGGCAAGTCGTGGTGAAAGGGTGGAGAGGCTTGTTCATGATAAGACCACGGAGTTGTCGCAGGCAAATGCGGCCCTGCAGAAAGAGATCACGGAAAAGATGGCAACCGAAGTAGCCCTGAGGAGTGCCATGGAGGAGGCCAAAAGCGCCACAAAGGCCAAGGGCGACTTTCTTGCCGCCATGAGTCATGAGATACGTACCCCGTTAAATGCCATCATCGGTATGACTGATGTCCTGAGCGAAACCGGGCTTACACAGGAGCAGAATAAGTCCGTGCAACTGTTGCGAAATGCCGGGGAAAACCTCCTGGGCATAATAAACGATATCCTTGATTTTTCAAAGATGGAGGCGGGGCAGCTTAAACTCGAACGGGTGTGCTTTAACATTTTTGATACGTTCTCAAAAACTGCCGACCTGATGAGGGTCAAGGCACAGCAGAAGGGGATTAATCTGTCACTGGTCATTGTCCCTGCCATACCGATGCAACTGTGGGGTGACCCGTTGCGTTTGCAGCAGGTGATGTTTAATCTGTTAAGCAACGCCATCAAGTTTACCGACGCCGGGGAGATTGGTGTCACGGTGGATATTAACAAGGAAGAGGACGGTTTCATCGAGCTTCAATGCTGCGTGAGGGACACGGGTGTGGGCATTGCCCAGGATAAGCAGGGGGTGATGTTTCAACGGTTTTCGCAGGCCGATTCATCCACCTCCCGCAAGTATGGAGGCACGGGGCTGGGACTTGTGATATCAAAGACCATCGTTGAAAACATGCGTGGGCGGATGTGGTTTGACAGCAAGGAGGGAGTTGGGAGTCGATTTTATTTTACGGTGCAGTTGGAGGTCTTTGGCAAGGAGTGCAAGCTAACGGAGACGCCATCGGATGCCGGGGCTGGTGGGGGTGTTCCGCCAATTGGTAAGGCAGAGAGGTCGTTGCGCATCCTGATCGCAGAGGACAACGAGGACAATCAGGTGTTGATGCGTTCGTATTTCAAGAAGGCGCCGCATGTCATAGAGATAGTCCCAAATGGCCAGGAGGCCGTTGACAAGTTCACCGGTGGCAGCGGCTACGACATCGTCCTGATGGACATGGAAATGCCGCTAAAAGACGGCTACACGGCTGTGGCGGAGATCAGGCAGTGGGAAAGGGACAATGCAGTTGCGGCAACCCCCATACTCGCCCTCACCGCCCATGCGCTCAACGAACACGTGCAAAAGAGCCTCAACGCCGGATGCAACGGTCATCTGACAAAGCCCATTAAAAAGGCCGTCCTGATGGATGCAATCGCACAGTATCGGAAGGAGTAAAGGAACCGTTTTCCTTCTTTTCAGAGGGAATTCAGCGGTGCAAAAGAGCGTCTGTGTATGGGACAGGGGCCGTGTGTGCGGATCATATCCATGTGGTGTTTGGTGCCATATCCTTTGTGGGAGTTGAAGCCGTACTGCGGATACTGCTGATGATATGCCAGCATAAACGAATCCCTCAGCACCTTTGCCACTATGGAGGCAGCCGCAATGGAGGCGCTCTTTGAATCTCCCTTGATGATAGCAACCTGTCTGATGTCAATATCGGGCAACCGTAGGGCATCAATGAGCAGGATATCGGGGGGATGGTTTAACTGCAGGACGGCTTTTTTCATGGCCATTTTTGTGGCATTGAGGATGTTGAGTCTATCGATATCGGTGGCATCCACGATACCGATGCCGATGTCCCTGGCGCAGCAGACGATCTCAAAGAACAACGCCTTCCGTCGTCCCTCAGAGAGCTTTTTGGAGTCATTGACGCCCTCTATGTAGCTCCCCGCCTCAAACACTACCGCTGCGGCAACGACAGGGCCTGCCAGAGGTCCCCTGCCGGCCTCATCAAGCCCCGCTACACAACCGCTGTCATGGTACTCTCTGTCGTGGTCAAAGAGTTCCCTCAATTTGCCGGTTTGGTCGCAACCGGGTGTTTTATCTCCCGTGCCTTTTCCTTGATCTTTGCATCTTTACCCTTCTTGTGGCGTATGTAGTAGAGTTTTGCCTTTCTGACGTCTCCGCGCTTGATCAGTTGTATCTCCTTGATGATCGGCGAGTGCAGCGGGAATATCCTCTCAACCCCAACACCGAACGATATCTTTCTGACCGTGACGGTTTCGCGGATGCCTCCGCTCTTGCGGGCAATGACGAAACCTTCATAGGGCTGGATGCGCTCCTTGTCGCCCTCAACAACCCTCACGCTTATTCTCAGGGTATCTCCGATGTGAAACTCAGGGATCGTTTTCTTAAAACGCTCCTCGTATGCCTTAACCAGGTTCATTTTCTATTTCCTCCTTGATTTCTGTCAAAAGTCTGTGTTCCTCTTGTGTCAGCATATCCATGTTGAGCAGATATGGTTTGTTCTTGAGGGTTTTTTTGATGGCTTGTTTTTTACGCCACCGGTTAATTTCCTTGTGATTGCCCGATAGCAGCACAGGGGGGACACATCTGCCGTGAAAGTCCTCCGGGCGTGTGTAGTGCGGACAATCGAGATAGCCCGACGAAAAGGAATCCTCCATCCCAGACCGGCTATCACCCAACACCCCCGGTATGAGTCGCACTATCGCATCTATGATCACCAACGCCGGTAACTCTCCACCGGTAAGGACATAATCGCCAATAGATATCTCTTCGTTGACCAGTTCGAGTACCCTTTCGTCAATGCCCTCGTATCTGCCACAGATAAAGGTCAGGGGGGTTGAGTGTGTTACCAGTTGCTGTGCCCTGGTTTGGTCAAACACCTTGCCTTGTGGCGTTGTGAGGATGACATGTCTGTCTGTGCCCTCAGCGTGCAGATACTGCAGGGCGTCAAAGACGGGCGCAATCTTCATGACCATCCCCGGGCCACCACCATAGGGGTAGTCATCCACCGTGCGGGCCTTGTCACTTGCAAAGTCCCTGATATTGGTCACGCTCAAATCCACCAAACCCTTCTGTATAGCCCTGGCCATCATGCCCTGTGTCATGTACGATAAGATCATATCCGGAAATATGGTCAGTACCTCTATTTTCATTGCCATAAATCCCGTTTACTTCAGTCCAAAAAAAAAACGGCCCAAAACACGGCCAAAGATACTACTTAAAAAAAAAGACTGCTAAAGGGGACGGCATACGCACTTTTTAATTCTGTGCCACCCGTTGCGCCACCCGTGACACCCATGCTACCCGTATCCCTTTAGTTTAGCATTGTTTATCTCTATGATGCTATTTTCTATTCAAGAATCTCTAACACGGAACGTTTACCTATTTTTGTACCTGCGGCAGAGAGTATGGTTCTCATAGCCCTGGCTGTTTTTCCTTGTTTTCCAATGACCTTACCCAAATCACTTGCAGCCACCCTTAATTCGAAAACGGTCGTCTTTTCTCCATCGATTTCCTTCACCACTACCTCTTCCGGTCTATCGACCAAGGCCTTTGCCATAACCTCAACTAAGTCTTTCATCATGACCACCTCCAAATGAATTAGGCTGTCTGCAGTTGTAAGCCAGCCTTTTGTAATAGTTTCCTGACAGTATCAGTAGGCTGAGCGCCATTGCCAAGCCAGCTCTTGCACTTTTCAATATCGATCTTGATTTCCGAGGGTTCCTTCAGTGGATTATAGGTCCCTACTATATCGAGAAAGCGTCCATCTCGTCTTGTTCTTGAATCGGTCACAACCACCCTGTAGAAAGGTCTTTTGTGTGCTCCCATCCGTGTCAGTCTAATCTTTACCAATATAGATACCTCCAAATACGTTCCTATAAGATAGTTTAATATATCCAGGCAATCAAAGTAAATATGCTAAACAAAAGATTAACAAAGCGTCCGTTAAAAGGGCAGGATATTAGGCAATCTCAGGCCCTTTTTACCCTTAAACATCTTCATCATCTTTTTCATGTCCTTGTACTGTTTCAGGAGTCTGTTTACCTCTGCGACATCGGTGCCGCTGCCGGTGGCGATTCTGATCTTTCGGCTACCGTTGAGTATCTGCGGATTGGTTCGCTCCTTTTTTGTCATAGAATTGATAATGGCCTCTATCTTTACGAACTGTTTTTCATCGACATTTATGCCCTTCATTTGTTTGTTTATGCCAGGGATCATCGACAGCAGGTTTTCAATAGGCCCCATGGAGCGGATCTTTCGGAGCTGTTCCTTGAGGTCATCGAGCGTGAAGCCGTCGCCGAGGATTTTGTTTTTAAGCGATTCGGCCTCGCGTTCGTCAAAGGACTGCTGTGCCTTTTCGATGAAGCTCAGGACATCGCCCATGCCGAGTATCCTCGACGCCACTCGCTGGGGATAAAACGGTTCGAGCATGTCTATTTTTTCGCCCATACCAATAAACTTTATCGGTTTACCGGTCACCTCACGAATCGAAAGTGAGGCGCCACCCCTGGCATCGCCGTCCATTTTGGTGAGGATTATTCCGTCTATGCCGATCTTTTCGCTAAAGGCCTTTGCTATGTTGACGGCATCCTGCCCGGTCATTGCATCGGCTACAAAGAGGGTTTCTTTGGGGGTTGTGGAGTCTTTGATGTTTTTCAGTTCGATCATGAGGGCATCGTCGATATGCAGGCGGCCTGCGGTATCGAGGATCACAAGGTCGCGTGCCTCACGTCTGGCCTCAGACAGGGCGTTGTTGCATACGACTACGGGGTTTTTTTCTTCCTTGGAAAAGAACACCGGTACGTCTATCTGTTTTCCGAGGGTGATCAACTGGTCTATGGCCGCAGGTCTTTGCAGGTCTGCCGCTACCAGCATAGGCCGCCTACCCTGGGTCCTGTAGTGTCTGGCGAGTTTGGCGGCCGTTGTGGTTTTACCGCAGCCATGAAGGCCGATCATCATCAATATGGTGGGCGGATTGGGAGAGAGGTGTATCTTTTCGTTGTCCGACCCAAGCAGCACGCACAACTGTTCATGCACTATCTTCACCACCTGCTGACCAGGGGTCAGGCTCTCAAGCACCTCATTGCCTACGGCCTTGTCTCTTACACGCTCTATGAACCCCTTGACTACCTTGAAGTTGACATCAGCCTCCAGGAGGGCAAGGCGGATTTCTTTCATCGCAACATCTATATCCTGACTATTGAGAACCCCCTTGCCTTTTAACTTCTTTATTACCGAGTCAAGCTTCTCGCTTAAGGAGTTAAACATAAACCCTCTTATCCTAGCAGGCCTTCGATCTTGTCCTTCAACTGGTGTTTGGGTACCGCACCGACAAGCTGGTCTACCTTGTCACCGCCCTTGAAAAACATCAGCGTTGGGATACCCATTATTTTGTACTTACTGGCAACGTCTGGATTTTCGTCCGTGTTTAACTTTACGACCTTCATCCGTCCTGTATACTCTTTGGCCAGATCCTCGACAATTGGCGCTACCATCCTGCAGGGACCACACCACACTGCCCAAAAATCAACCAACACCAAGCCTTCCGCCTGTAAAACCTCTGCCTCCCACGTCTGCGACGTTGCATTCACTACGCCTTCTGCCATATTACCTCCAATCAATATTTCGATTACTAATGATTATATTTGCAAATTAACTCTTTTGTCAAATCTGCCTACCCTTTTGCCGGCCATTCTGGCGGGCTGCAATTGCACTTTATGTTCGGGCACAAAGGTTCATTGTAACATAATGGCAAAGAAAAGGGTACAAAAAAATCCGACTGATTAGCAAGACTAATTTCGGATAAAAAAATCCGTGTCCATCTGCCACGATTACTTCATCGTAACGATCTGGATTGTTGCCTCAGGGCAGTCCTTTTGGCCGTTGAGCAAGTCAGGCAACGGTGTTTCTCATTGCAGTGCGCATGGTTGTAACCTCAACTAACGATATCTGATTTCGATGACTTCTTTAGCACTACCCCACCAGGGCAGGGTGTCTCTGATGACCTTGGCCCTTTGGCTGCTGTCGGCGTCTATGATGTCTTCTATGCCGCCCTCGGTGGCTGATGCATCGGTGACGAGGACAAAGAGGAGGCTGTTTCCTACGGGTTCTCTGGCAGTTAGCCGCCAGGGGTATCCAAACGGCGGGATGGCAAAAGGGACACCGGCCCTAATGTTACTGTCGGGGCTTTCCTGATTTGGAAAGACGAGTGTAGGTTTGTCGTCGTGGCCCACGGTGATTATCCACACCCGACCCGTGGTATTGGACGTTACATAAAAGCCGATATTGTCGCCGAGCAGGTATACCGCCCTCAGACCGGAGACGTTGACGTTGCCCCACCTGCCAGGTGGCAGATTGTAAAGCGATGACCAGTTAGGGCCAACGGTCACGTACTGCGTCCTTGGACTCACATACACCGTCGTGCAGGAAGCAGCAATAGCCGCCCCCGCTATAAGGATTACAACCAAGAACCTACTCAACCTGTTTGACGTACTCAATATAGTGAACATGTTCGTTTCCTCCGTTTTTATGGTATCATAACACTGCAAAAAGACTTAACCGAATCAGGCAACATCTGCATTACCAAGTGATGCTACTATTTCGTAACCAATCCTGTCGTTGACGTGAGGCTAAAGACGAAGCCTCCGCCATCGTGCCCGGAGTTCTTTATGGTATTGTACTCCGGCACCCTGATAATGCTAATCAATAATACCCTAACACCAACGCATAAATGTTGTCAAGCGGGATCGCCTTACCGGCAGGGCTATCGCATTTTAACGTATCCTCTTTATATTGCATGGTAAAAGAAAGAAGGAGGGCGGCTCCGCCCCCTCCTCAGACCTCCCCTGCAAGGGGACCAGTCCCCTTGACCCCCATCTTGCGTATGCCCCCCCACCCCTACAGGTCTACCCCGCAAGGGGACAGGTCAAATCCCCTGGTGCATAACGGAAAGTCCGTGACACTTGTCCCCCTCATTGCTAATGCTACCGCACCCCAGTTGTAAAACGAGGTATCCACTACCTTGTAGTGCTCCACTTCGCTGTTTGAGGTAGTCGTGACCATGTGGCAAACTGCCCCACGCCATCCCTCAACCATCGACACTACTATGCGGTCGGCAGCCGGCAGTGCTTCTGCGGCCATGACATCCCCAACCATAAAGCCATAACTGAGCCACTTCCTGACCAACGCTATGGAGTCGTCTATCTCCAGTGCCCTGACCTTGACCCTGGCATAGGTGTCGCATTGGGTCAGGAGCCTTGCTACAACTTTGTCCTTGCGGTAGATGCCAAATGGCTGGTCTGCCCGACAGTCAATGGGCAATCCCGAAGCCTTGGCCGCAACACCCACGATGCCGGCCTTCCAAGCAAGCTCGGTGCCAATGGCCGCACTGCCCTGCAGGTGTGACAACACTCCGGGACTGTCCAGGAGATAGGCGTTGATCGCCTCCGTGTCGCGATGCAGCCGCTCCATACTAGCCATGATGTGCTCTCTGAGTGTCTCGTCAACGTCAAAGAGGACACCTCCGGGACGTATCAGGCCCCGTCCGTGACGATTACCACAGAGCATCAGCAGGATGTCAAAGACCTCCGAGCGCAATCTGTCGTAGTTTGCGACACCGGGGGAGAATCCAATCGAGGCCGAAATGCCCGCCAACGACGACAGGTGCATCGCTATACGCTGCAACTCAAGCGCAATCGCCCTGATGATCTCCGCCCTCATGGAGATATGCGTGCCGCTTAAGGACTCCATCGCCATTGCGTATGCCCACGCATGGGCAACGGCGCTGTCACCCACAACGGACTCGGCCAGATGTGCCTTGTTCATAACCCTGCCCTGCTTAAAGAGCGCCTCCACACCCCTGTGTTGATAACCAAAATCAAGGTCAACGTGGTAGACCTCCTGTCCGTGACACTGAAACCTCAAGCGGTGTGGCTCCGTAGCGCTGCCATGCACGGGGCCAATGTCCACATCGCAGGAGACATCCGTAACAGTAGGGCGGATGCGCAGCGGTCTGAGGTCCGGATGTCCGTTGGGGACGATGCCGGTCTGCTCCCAGAGTTCTCGTTCAAACAGGCTCATGCCCGGTACCCTCGTGCTGATGGCGTCGTAGCTGTAGGACGCCCGTGGATTGGCCTGACAGATGAGGAGTCTGGCCGCCGCATCATCGGCAAGGACTGCCGTTACCATAACGGAGTTGTCCTTTTCCTCGCGCCTGCCGCAGAACTGTACGACCCTGTGGCCACTGCCAATGAGCTGCGCCATCGTCTCCGCCAGTTCGGCCATATGCACGGTAGGGATGCCTGACGTTGGCACCGCCTGGGCGTTCTTGAGACGCAACCACTGTGCCACTCTAAAACCCTCCAAGCAAGGAGGCTGCACTATAATTTGAGCAAATATCCAACATTTTAGTGTCCATAAAAAAATACTCCCTTTATGTTACGATAACGACGCATGTATTTTACCATACTTTATGATATAGTTTTGCGGTATCCTCTTAAAAAAGCATGGTAAAATGGGGTCAAGGGGACTGGTCCCCTTGCGGGGGGTTCTGAAGGGGGGCGGAGCCGCCCCTTTCTTTCTTGCCTTAAAGTATA